>VGFD01000112.1 GCA_016868975.1 Armatimonadota bacterium
CCAGCTGCGGGACTATGCGGTCGACAAGCATCGCATGGTCGACGACGTCCCCTACGGCGGCGGCGCGGGGATGGTGCTGAAGCCCGACCCCATCTTCGAGGCGGTGCGCGACGTGCAGACCAGAGCCAGCCCGCGCGGCCGCGTCATCCTGACCACGCCGCAGGGAAAGCTGCTCAAGCAGTCCCTGGTGGAGGTCCTGGCCGGCTATCCGCGCCTCATCGTCATCTGCGGACATTACGAGGGCGTGGATGAGCGCGTCTGCGAGCGCCTCGTCGACGAGGAGATTTCGCTGGGGGATTTCGTGCTGACCGGCGGCGAGATCCCCGCCCTCGCGCTGATCGACGCGGTCACGCGACTCCTTCCCGGAGTGATCGACGAGGCTTCGCTGGAGCACGAGTCGTTCAACGCGGGGCGCCTGGATTTCCCGCATTACACCCGTCCGCGCGACTTCGAGGAGATGTCGGTGCCAGACGTGCTCCTTTCCGGGCACCACGCGGAGATCGAGAAATGGCGGCGCAGGGAAGCGTTCAAGCGAACCGTGGAGCGCCGTCCGGATCTGCTTGACGCACATCCCCCCGACGCGCAGGAGCACGCGTGGATGGACGAGTTCTTCCCGGGCGGTTGACACCTGTGATATACTAGTGCTCGATTTGCGCCCCATCATGGGGCTGATCCATCCAGGGGGAGTCCCCTTCGGCGCCCCCTGGACTCCCCAACGGCGCCCCAAGAGCATTTTCTAAAGGAACACCTGACATGGACCTCATTCGCTCCGTCGAAAACGAAATGATGAAAAAGGAAGTCGCCAGCTTCAAGCCCGGCGACACCGTGCGCGTGCACATCAAGGTCATCGAGGGCGGCAAGGAACGCCTCCAGGCCTTCGAAGGCGTGTGCATCGAGCGCCACAGCGGCGGCCTGAAGGAGGCCTTCACCGTGCGCAAGATCTCCCACGGCGTCGGCGTAGAGCGCTCGCTGCTCATCCACTCCCCGCGCGTGGACAAGATCGAGGTCATCCGCCGCGGCGACGTGCGGCGCGCCCGCCTGTACTATCTCCGCGACCGCGTCGGCAAGGCCGCCCGCGTGCGCGAGAAGAAGTACACCGGGAACTAGTCGCCGTTTTCGCACCAAGACGACGCCCGAGGCCGCTAAACCTCGGGCTTCTCGTTTCCGTGTGGGAGGAAGGGCCGCAGCAAGACGCCAAGCCCCGTGTCTATTTTGTTTGAAGTCGAGGACGCCGTTTGACCACCACCCAGTTGCTGATCCTGATCGGGATCCTGGCCATGGTGCGCGGCGTCTTCCTGCTGTTCCCGGGGATGCAGGTGCGGTCGCTGATCCTCAAGATCTGCCTGCTGGGATGCCTGGGCGGCGCCGCCTGGTACTTCCTCAAGCCGGACGTGCTGGAGCGGATTCCATTCCCGGCCAGGGTCGTCGTGCTGATCGCGGCCTTCCTGGCGATCTTGTTCCAGATTCCGCGCGGCACCCTGGACGAGCAGCAGAAGAAGACACTGCTCGAGTACATCGATTCGGTCATAATCGCGGGCGTCACCGCGCTGATCCTGATCCAGTTCGTGGTGCGCTCGTTCTACATTCCGTCGGGGTCGATGCTGGACACGCTGCAGATCTACGACATGATCCTGGTCAATGAGCTGGTGTACCGATTCTACGAGCCGGGACGCGGCGAGGTCGTGGTATTCCATCCTCCTGACAAGGCACACAGCGAGGGCAAGGACTACATCAAGCGGGTGGTCGCGTTGGAGGGCGAGACCGTCGAGGTCCGCGACGACGTGGTCTACGTGAACGGCAAGCCGCTTGAAGAGTCGTACAAAAAAGTGGAGAACCCGGACACCGCGCATGACTACGACCCTTACACCATTCCTCCGGGGCACGTGTTCGTGATGGGCGACAACCGCCACAACAGCCAGGACTCCAGAGAATGGGGGCCGCTGCCGAAAGAGAACATCATAGGACGCGCTTTTTTGATATTCTATCCGTTGAACCGGATCCAGATGCTGCACTAATGGTTTGATCGCGTCGCGCGACCTTTGCAGGCGAAGCTGCTCGTGTCGCGCGCCACTTAGACGGGGAAACGTTCAAGCATTGTCGAATGACCTTCTCCAACCCGAGGCTGGGAAGGAGTACGCGCCGAGCGTGGAGCGCTTCACAAAGCTGAGGCGGCAGTTTGTCGCCGCGTTTTTGTATTGTCTTCAAGTCGCGGTCGTGACGCTGGTCATCATCTTGTTCGTGGGGCGCGTGTCCATCGTGCAGGGCGGGTCCATGGAGCCCTCCATCGTGACCGGGGAGCGCATCCTGGTGAACCTGCTGGTCTACGATTTCTACCAACCGCGCCGCGGTGACGTGATCGTCTTCAAGAATCCCCACGACACCAGCAAGGACTACATCAAGCGCGTGATCGCCCTGCCCGCCGAGACCGTCGAAATCCTCGACGGAGCCACCTACGTCAACGGGAAGAAGCTCGATGAGCCGTTCGTGACCCACCGTGACCCCGGTCGCGCGCCGGTCAAGATTACCCTGAAGCCAGACGAGTTGTTCGTGATGGGCGACAATCGTGCCAACAGCGAGGATTCGCGGCTGTGGGGGCCGCTGCCGCTGCGCCTGGTGCGGGGCAAGGCCTCGGTCGTCTTCTGGCCGCCGGAGCGCGCCGCGTTCATTCCCTGAGTTGGGAAAACGAGAAGTAGTGGAAGAGCAAAAGGAGAAAGCGTTCTCCTGGTTCCCCGGCCACATGGCGAAGGGGCTTCGGCAGATCGAGGCCGATCTCAAGCTCGTCGATCTGATCATGCTCGTCATGGACGCGCGCATTCCGCGAAGCAGCCGGCACCCGCAGCTCGAGTCGCTGATGTCCTCGCGCGGCAAGCCGGTGGTCATGGTCCTCAACAAGGCGGATCTCGCCGAGAACGCCGCCACCACCGCCTGGACCCGCAGGCTGAAAGCCGAGGGACATTTTCCGGTCAGGGCCTCGATGCTGAGCGGTGAAGGCGTCGGCAGCCTGTTGAAAGTGCTCGGGGAAGCACGCGCCCGCGCGCTGGAGAAGGCTCGCCGCGGAGGCCGCGTGGACGCGCCGGCCCGCCTGCTGGTGGCCGGCATCCCCAACGTCGGAAAATCGTCCATCATCAACCGCATCGCGCCTCGCGGGCGCGCCAAGGTCGGCAAGCGGCCCGGCGTGACCCGTGGGAGGCAGTGGATCACCCTGCCCAACGGCGTGGAAATGCTCGACAGTCCGGGCATCCTGTTCCCGCGCATCGAGGCTGGGGAGACGTTTCTGCACCTGGCCGCGGTGGGCGCGATTCGGGAAGACAACCTGCCCCTGCTGGAGGTAGGAGACGGTCTCGCCGCCGAGCTGGAGGCCATGGGACGGCTCGAGCCGCCCGGCCCCGACGAGACGCGACTCGAGCATCTGGCGCGCAAGCACGGGTTGCTTCTCCAGGGCGGCGTTCCAGACACGGAGCGGGCCGCGCACTTCTTGCTCAAGCAGATCCGAGAGGGGCGATTGGGGCCGCTCACGCTCGAGAAAGCATAGGAGACTGGGACGAGGAGGCTGGGTGCGACCCGCTCCCGGCAGGACCCGGCTCTTAGCCGCGCCAACACAGGGCGGATGCTTCTTTCCCTGGCCCGCTATCGGCGCCTGTATTCCGAAGATCCGGCAGCCCCGGTCGTTCCTCTCGACGACCGCCGCGTGCGCGCCGCCGCCGCGAGCGACGAGCGCGCCGCATCAATGCTCGAGGCCGAGCGGACCCGCCTGCGGGCCATGCTGCGCCACGAGCGCAAGGCAAAGCGGGACGGCTTTGCGGTGGTGGCCGGCGTGGACGAGGTCGGGCGCGGTCCGCTGGCCGGGCCGCTGGTGGCCGCCGCTGTCATTTTTACGGCCAATCCGCACATCCCCATGCTGAACGACTCCAAGAAACTGGCGGCGGATGAGCGCGAAGCGCTGGTGGACCTCATCCACGCGCGCGCCGCCTTCCTTGGGATCGGCGCGGTCACGGTGGAGGAACTCAACGTCTCCAACATCCACCGCGCCACGCTGGCCGCCATGACTCGCGCGCTGGAGGCGCTCGGCGCCGCGCCGGACTGCGTCCTCATCGACGGACGCCACAAGATTCCCGAACTGGGCTGCATGCAGCGCACCATCGTGAAGGGGGACGCGCTGTCACAGTCCATCGCGGCGGCCTCCATTGTCGCGAAGGTGACCCGAGACCGCCACATGAACGAGATGGATGCGGTGTATCCCGCCTACGGCTTCATTCGACACAAAGGGTATGCCACCGAGGAGCACCGCGAGGCGTTGCGCAGCCACGGGCCTTCCCCCATCCATCGCCGCCTGTTCGCTCCGGTGCGCCTGGCGGCGGGGGACGACGGACAGCTCTCGTTGTGGGATGAAAGCGAAGCGCTCATGACATGAAAATTCAATAAACCGGGAAATATTCACATTTGTTTCACGAGATGTTCGTGGCGGCCGCGGCCCACTTGTGATAGAGTGTCGCAAAGAGCTGAATTTCACCCCTGGGGGCACCCGAATTGATGGCCATTCCCACCATGAGACAGGTCCTGGCGCGCGCCGGAGAGGAAGCCGCGGCGTGCTTCCTGGCCGAGCGCGGCTACGTCATCCTGGCACGCAACGCCCGACTGCACAACGGAGAGCTCGACATTGTCGCACGCGACGGCCGCACGCTGGTTTTTGTGGAAGTGAAGACGCGCGCCAGCGTGCGTTATGGAAAGCCGCAGGAAGCGGTGGAGCGGCGCAAGCAGGAGCGCGTGCGCAACCTCGCGCTGGCCTGGATGCAAAACCATCGGCTCAATGATTCCGCCTGCCGCTTTGACGTGATTGCGGTGCGCGCAACGAACGAAGGCAAGGTGCTCAACGTCGAGCACTTCCTCAGCTCGTTCTAGTGGCGCGCGACCCGATCAAACCGATTTAGGGCTTGGCAGTGGGCGACGCGGTGGCCTTCGGCGTTGGTGAGGCGGAGGCGTCGGAAGTCGGCGACGCGGTGGCCTCCGGACTCGGCGTCTCCCTGGCGCGCAGCACGCGGATGTTGCGGGCCAGCAGGTACTGACCACCGGGGGCTTGCGAATCGTTGATGGCCTTGAAGCTCACCTTCACTTCCACGCCTTTGCGAACCGGCTGATTCCCCCACAGAAAGACTCGGGTATTGGCGTCCATCTTGAAGCGCCGTTGCCCCCCGTCGCGGATGTCCACGACAAGTACCTGATCGTTGATGCTGGCCACGAGGCCAGAGTAGGAATTCGACGGGCCCCACCACATGGGGAGATCCCCCGGATCTTCCGCGTCGGTGTTAAGCAGAAAGTAGAAAATGAAAAATACGATGCCGAGTGCCGAGCCCAGAAGGACGAACCCGACGATCCGCTTGACATCCACGGCGGGTGAATTCGGTTCAGGCTTTCCGGTTCCTGCCCACGGGCGGACCCGCGCGAACCTTGTCGTAAACGCGTCGTTGCGCGGTTGCGCGCGCCGCGAAAGCCACTCGAAGTTGAAGGAGGTTCAACCATGATCGCCAGCGTTCGGACCGTGTCCGTGGTCGGGCTGCAGCCCCACGAGGTGGAGGTCGAAGCGGACGTGGCCAACGGCATCCCCGCGTTCGACATCGTGGGCCTGCCCGGCACCGCCGTGTCGGAATCCCGCGCCCGCATCCGCTCGGCCATGCGCGCGGCAAGCCTGAAGTTTCCGGACACCCGGTTGACCGTGAACATGGCACCCGCCGATCTTCGCAAGGAGGGTCCCTGCTTCGATCTCCCCATCGCGCTCGCGGTGGCCGGCGCCCAGGACGAAATCCCCGGGACGGCGCTGGCCGGCGTGACCGCCCTGGGCGAGCTGGCCCTCGATGGGCGGGTACGGGGCGTGCCGGGCGTGCTTCCCGCGGCCATGCACCACCGCATGCTGCGCCCGGAAGCGCCTTTCTACCTCCCCGAGGAGAACGTCGCGGAGGCGCGCAACGTCAGCGGCCTGCGCCTCGTGGCGGTCGCCACGTTGAAGGAGGCCGTCGCCTCGCTGCGCGAGGGCTCCACGCGATACGAGATCGCGCCCGGCGTGCCGGCCGCGATGGCGGACGAGGACGGCTACGACGGCGACCTGGACTTCCACGACGTGCGCGGCCAGGGAATGGCCTGCCGCGCGCTCGCCCTGGTGGCGGCAGGCGGCCACAACGCCCTGCTGATCGGCCCGCCGGGCTCGGGAAAAACCATGCTGGCCCAGCGGCTCGGGTCGATCCTGCCACCGCTCGACGAGCACGAGGCACTGGAAGTTACCCAGGTCTACAGCGTGGCACGCCAGCTCGAACCGGGTCAGGGACTGGTGCGCCGCAGACCGTTCCGCGCGCCGCACCACTCGTGCTCGGCGGCCGGGCTGGTGGGCGGGGGATCGTACCCGAGGCCCGGCGAGATGTCGCTGGCTCACCGCGGCGTGCTGTTTCTCGACGAAGCGCTGGAGTTTCCGCGCAACGTGCTGGAGACGCTTCGCCAGCCGCTGGAGAAGGGCACGGTGACGGTGTCGCGGGCAAGCACGGCGGCCTGTTTCCCGGCGCGGTTCATGCTGGTCCTGGCGCTCAACCCCTGTCCCTGCGGCTTTCTGGGAGACGCGGAGCGACCGTGCACCTGTCCTCCGCGCCGCGTCCAGGCGTACCGCGCGCGGCTCAGCGGTCCCCTGCTCGACCGCGTCGACGTTCAACTTGAGGTGCCGCGCCGCAGCCTCACCGCCACGGACCAGGGCGGGCCCGGACCGTCCTCCCGGGATCTCGCCGCCCGGGTGGCCGAAGCACGCGCGCGCCAGCACCATCGCGCGCGCCCCAGGCCCGGTGCCGTGCCGCGGCTCAACGCCACCCTCACCCCCGCTGAAGTGCGCGCGTTCTGCGCCGTCCCCGAGGCGGCCCGCGACCTGCTCGACGCCACCACCGAGCGGCTCGGCTGGAGTCGACGCACCCACGACCGGGTGCTGCGCCTGGCTCGCACGGTGGCCGACTTCGAGGGGTCCGACGAGATTGGCGAAGAGCATCTGCTCGAAGCCATCGCCCATCGCCGGGCGGGATTTCATGCTTTAAGCAGTCAGCCGTCAGCTTTCAGCCTTGTTGGCTGATTGCTGACGACTGACGGCTTCATGGGGGGAAGTCTCCTGTTCGGATAGAAATTTCCACACAGGTTAGGAGGTAGGCCCGGTGTTGTCACCTGGCGACGTTCTCGAGAACCGCTTCGAAATCGAAGACGTGATCCGCCGCACCGAAGCGTTTACGCTGTATCGCGCCAATGACCGCGACAAGAAGCGCGCCGTTCTGCTCCGGGAGATGCCGGTCACCGCCCGCGAGCGCGACAAGGCGGTCAAACAGTTTCTCGCCGAAGCGCAGGCCCGCATGAATGTGAAGCACGTGCTGCTTCCCGAGGTGTACGCCGCCTTCACGTCCGACACGTGTACGTCGTGATGGAGCTTGTTGAGGGCTCAACCCTGAAAGAGGTTGCCTCCCTGGAACAGCCTGACGAGGCGCACGTGGTCCGCTGGGCCGGAGAGTTGCTGCGGCTCATCGACCACGTCTCGGGGCGCTCCTCGGTGGTGATTCGGGAATTGCGGCCGGTCAACATCATCCTTACCGACGACAGCCAGCTCAAGGTGATGGACATCGGCATGAGCCGCTTGCTGCGCGGCGGCACAATCCCGGGTAAAAGCAAGACCCGCCCGGAGCTGCGCGCGCTGGGCGGATGTCTCTACGAGCTGCTCACACAAATCCCGGCCCCGGAGCTGTCGGATCGTCCCATTGCGGGCGAGTTGTTTCGCCGGGTCAACCTGGTCAATCCAGACGTTTCGGAGGAGATCGCCGACGCCGTGGAGCGGATGGTGGATCCGCTCAGCGAGCCGTTCAAGTCCAGCGAAGAAGTGAAGCTTAACCTGGGGCTGGCCGGCCAGCCCATCCCCAAACGCGAAAAAAAGGAAAAGGCTCGCAAGAAGGAAGAGCTTTTTGATCCGGAACGCATCGATCCGGCCGAAGAGAAGGCCGCGCTGCGTACCCTGATCATCGTCGTCTCGCTGGTTGCCGTGTTCCTGTTCGGTATCATCTTGTGGGAGAAAAACAAGCACTCGCTGGACAAGCAAGGTCCCCTGCTCACCGGCCCGCCGGCCCCGCGTCCCAAGAACTTCAAGTGGACGCCGGCCAGCCGGGCGCTGAAGGAATATCTCGACGACCTCGGCGGCTATGCGTGGTACGAGCGGACGGCGCTCAACGCGCACACGCTGATCAGCCGCAAGCATCATGTGCAGGCGGCCACCAACACCGACTTCATGAAGCAGCTTTCCAACAAGGTCATCCCGAACTATCAAAAATTCTACGACAATCTGCGGTCCATCGTGATCCCCAACGACGAGATCCGCAAGGTGCACGACGAATACGTCACCGGCGCGCGCCTGCTCCTCACCGGCTACCGCGAGCAGCGCAAGGCGCTGGTCGCCAACAGCGTCACCGACCTGGATCGCGCCAACGTGTACATCTCCCAGGGAAACTTGCACATCGGCCTCTGGGTGCAGGGAGTCCGCAACCTTGAGAAAAAGTACGGAGTGTACGACACCGAGGAAGAGACGACGAGGCACTGATGACTGGGATGGACAAGGCCTTTGAAGAGGCGCTGCAGCGCCAGGAGGCCTTGCAGAAGAAACACCGGGAAGATCTCGCGCAGCTCGAGTGCATGGCCGAGGAAGGCAAACAAGCCGGACGCAAGGTTACCTGGCTCGCCGCCGGCCTGGGCTGCGCGGTCCTCGCCGTGGTTGCCTGGATCGCGTTGAGCGATCCGTCAACGCGCGGTATCTTCGGCTTCTTCTTCATGCTGCTGGCGTTCGGCGCCGTGTGGCGCTACTGGAAGGCAAAAGGCTGATGGCGGCAACGAAATCCTGGCCCGACGCGAGCGGCAAGTTCGGCGCGTTCGGGGGCCGCTTCGTGCCGGAAACCCTGATGACTCCGCTCGCCGAGCTGGAGCGGGTGTGGGGCGAGGCACGCGCAGACGACGCCTTCTGGGCCGAGTTGATGGCGCTGCTGCACGACTGGAGCGGGCGTCCCACGCCGACCAGCTTCGCGCCGCGTCTCACCGGGCGCTGCGGCGGGGCGCGGATATATCTGAAGCGGGAAGACCTCAACCACACCGGCTCCCACAAGCTGAACAACTGCCTGGGACAGGCGCTGCTTGCCATGAGAATGGGCAAGAAACGCATCATCGCCGAAACCGGCGCGGGACAGCACGGCGTCGCCACCGCCACGGTGTGCGCGCACTTCGGCCTGGATTGCATCGTGTACATGGGCGTCGAAGACATGCGCCGCCAGGCCCACAACGTATTCCGCATGGAGCTGCTCGGGGCGAAGGTCGTGCCGGTGCACAGCGGCACGCAAACCTTGAAGGACGCCACCAATGAGGCACTGCGCGACTGGGTGGCCAACGTGGAAAGCACCCACTACATTCTCGGCTCGGTGGTGGGGCCCCATCCCTACCCCAGCATGGTGCGCGATTTTCAGGCGGTCATCGGAGTTGAGGCCCGCCAGCAGATCGAGCGACTGGCCGGCCGCCAGCCCAGCGCCGTGCTTGCCTGCGTGGGCGGCGGAAGCAACGCCATGGGAATGTTTTATGCGTTCCTGCCGGATGCTTGTATACGCCTCATCGGCGTCGAAGCCGGCGGGACCGACAACGCGCCCGGCCACCACGCCGCGTCGCTCACCGAGGGCCAGCCGGGAGTATTGCACGGAGCGCACACCTACCTGCTGCAGGACGCCGACGGGCAGGTCATCGACACGCACTCGATCTCGGCCGGCCTCGATTATCCGGGCGTCGGGCCGGAGCACGCGTTCCTCAAGGACCTGGGACGCGTTGAATACGTTTGCGTGCGCGACGACGAGGCGCTGATCGCGTTCCAGCAATTGTCGCGCATCGAGGGAATATTGCCAGCGCTGGAGCCTTCTCACGCGCTGGCGCACGCGATGCGGATGGCCAGGGACATGTCCGTGGACGACGTGCTCCTGGTGTGTCTTTCGGGGCGGGGCGATAAGGACCTTGAGGAAGTGAAGGCGCGGTTATCTTGAAAAGCACGCCGCGCAAGAAGCGCACTTCGCCCGTTCGAGATCGCCTGGAGAGCCTGAAAGGCCAGAAGAAGACGGCGCTGATGCCCTTCCTGACCATCGGATGGCCGAATCCCGACGCCTTCGTTGAAATTGCGCTCAACGTCGCGCGCAACGGTGCGGACGTGATCGAGCTGGGAATGCCGTTTTCCGATCCGGTCGCGGACGGCCCGATGATCCAGAAAACCTCCAGGGAAGCGCTTGACCAGGGCGTCACCTTCGACCGCGGGCTGGAGCTGGCGAGCAAGGTCGCCGCCGCGGTGGACGTCCCACTGGTGCTGATGACGTACTACAACCCTCTGCTGCGCGGTGGACTCGAGGCCCGCTGCGGAGCCATCGCCGCCGCCGGAATCAAAGGGCTGATCGTGCCAGACCTTCCGCCCGAGGAAGGCACGCCGCTGCAGGACGCGGCCAACGCGCACAACCTCGACTTGATTTACCTGGTATCGCCCACCAGCAGCCGGGCCCGCGTGCAGCTCATCTGCCTGCACAGCCGCGGATTTCTATACGTCGTATCGTCCCTGGGCGTGACCGGCACGCGCGAGGACCTCGCGCCCCGGCTGGCTGAATTCATTCAGGAGTGCCGCCGCTTCACCGTCCTTCCCCTGTGCGTGGGGTTCGGCATCAGCACGCCAGAGCAGGCCCGCGAAGTGGGCGCGATGGCGGACGGCTGCATCATCGGAAGCGCCCTGCTGCGCCGCATTGAAAGCGCTGCGCCGGACCAGTGGGTGTTTGCGGCCGGTAATTTCACACACCAGATGCGCGGCGCGCTCGATGCCCTGGCGCGCGAAAGGAGTTCGCGAAGAGCATGATCATTGTAGTGATGCGCGAGAAAGCGTCGGTGAAAAACCTCGGCGCGGTCATCGGAAGAATTGAGGACGCCAGCGGGCGCGCGCACATTTCGCGCGACGCGGACCGCACTATTCTGGGCGTGGTCGGGGTCGGAAAATCCCTCATCGAAACCCTGGTCGAAATGGAAGGCGTAGAGCGGGTAACCCCGCTTGAGACGCCCTATAAGCTGGCCAGCCGGGAATTTCAGCCATCGAGTTCCACGGTGACCATCGGCGGGATTGCGGTCGGCGGCCCGGAGTTCGTGGTGATGGCCGGACCGTGCGCGGTGGAGTCGCTGGACCAGACACTGGAGGCCGCCCACGCCGTGAAGCGGGCCGGCGCCCACATGCTGCGCGGCGGCGCGTTCAAGCCGCGGACCAGCCCGTATTCCTTCCAGGGCCTCGGCGAAAAAGGGCTGGAGATTCTCGCGGTGGCGCGCAAGGCCACCGGTTTGCCGGTGGTCACCGAAGTGATGGCCGTGCAAGACATCCCGATGGTGGCCAGGTACGCCGACGTGCTGCAGGTCGGGGCGCGCAACATGCAAAACTTCAACCTGCTCCAGGAACTGGGCAAGGCGCGCAAGCCAGTATTGCTCAAGCGCGGCTTGATGAGCTCGCTGGAAGAATTCCTGATGTCGGCGGAATATATCTTAAGCCATGGAAATTCCCAGGTAATCTTGTGCGAGCGGGGCATTCGCACCTTTGAGCGGATGACGCGCAACACCCTGGATATCAGCGCGGTGCCGGTGCTCAAGAAGCGAACCCATCTGCCCATCATGGTGGACCCTTCCCATGCGGCCGGCGAGTGGGACCTGGTTCCGTCACTGTCACGCGCGGCGCTTGCCGCGGGGGCGGACGGGCTCATCATCGAGGTGCACCCGCGGCCTTCCGAGGCGCTGTCGGACGGGCCCCAGGCCTTGAAGCCGGAGACCTTCATGGGATTGATGAACGAGCTGCGGGCGATTTCCGCGGCCATGGGGCGCAGCATGGCGCCGGTCAAGGAGCTGGTGGGCGCAATCATTGACCGTCCCGGGCGGGACTCATGAGCGGCGGGGACGGCGTCGCGCGCCGCCGCATGCCGCGCGTGCTCTACCTGGGCGACTCGAAAAACAGCTCGGGGCGCTATCTTGTGGGCGCGCTGAAATGGGCCGGCATGCCATTTCTGCACCACGACGCGACGGAGAAGCCGCCGCGCGCGCTGGTGGAAGGCCGCCGCGAGTGGGACGTGGTCGTCCTCAGTGACTATTCCGCGCG
>VGFD01000113.1 GCA_016868975.1 Armatimonadota bacterium
CCTGCCCGGCTTTCGCCGCATCCAGTTCACCCCTGACCTGCTACCCTCGGACATCACCGGCGTCACCGTGTTCGAGGCCGACAGCAATACCTTTGATTTCCGCCGCGGGCCGATTTTCGCGCACATCGTGCTGGGCGACGAGATCAACCGCACCTCGCCCAAGGTGCAGTCGGCCATGCTCGAAGCCATGGCGGAAAAGCAGGTCACGGTGGACAACGTGTCCCACCCGCTCGACGATTTATTTCTCGTGATCGCCACCCAGAATCCCCAGGACCTGGCCGGCACCTATCCGCTGCCGGTGGCGCAGCTCGATCGGTTTTTGTTCAAAATCAAGATGGACTACATCGACCGCGACGCCGAGATCGACGTGCTCAATTCCCGCACCCAGCGGCAGCAGGCGCCGGAACACCTTCCCCGAGTGACCCGCGAGGAGGTGCTCGGAGCGCGCGCGGCCATCGCCCACCAGGTGGCGTTGAGCCCGCTGATCAACGCCTGTCTGGTGGACATCGCGCGGGCCATTCGGAGCAGCCCCGAGGTCGCGCAGGGAATTTCCACGCGCAGCCTCGTGTTGATGGCGCCGGCCATGCAGGCTGCCGCCATGATGGCCGGGCGCGACTTCGTTTCCGAGGAGGACGTGGCGCGGCTGGCGCCCTACGTGTTCGCGCATCGCCTGTCACTGGCGCCGGGCGCGCACGACGCATTTTCGGTGGTGAAGAATTGCGTGGCCGGTCCGGTCGAGGCGTTGAGCCGCGCGACGCTGCGAGGGCCGCGCTGATGCGCTGGCTGGTAATCCTGTTGCTTGTGCTGGCGGCGCCGGCATGGGCGCAGGACGCGGAGCCGGGCACCTCCCTGGAAAATCGCGCCCTGACCGCAGTGGAGCGGGAGCGCTACGTGAAGGCGCGCGATCTGGCGGAGGCGCTGCTGCAGCGAGATCCCAATTCAGTGATCGGGCATTACGTCCTGGGGGTCTGCTATTACGAGGCCGAGGGCAGCCTCCCGCGCGCGAAATTCCACTTCGCGGCGGCGCTGCACCAGATCGAGCAGAGGGGACGGCCGCCGTTTCCGGAAGGCGAGCGCAGGCGCATGCACCTCAACGTGCTGGAGCGGCTGCTGTACACCGCGCATGAGATGGAATTATACGAGGAGGAGCTGGCCCTGCTCGATCGCCTCGACGAAGACTACGGGATGCGCTACCCGTGGCAGAAGTACTGGGTGTTCATGAAGCAGGGCAAGCTCGAGGAAGCACGCAGCGGCCTGCTGCGCGACCTGGACAACCTGCGCGCCATGCGCGGCGAGCTGTCCGACCTGGAATATTCGCGCGCGTATCTGGGCGGCTTGAACACGCTTGGCGCGGTGCTCTCCGAAATGGGCGACGAGCAGGCGTCGTACGAAGTCTTCAAGCGGATGGTCAGCGAATCGAAAGCCAACGGCTGGCCGCAGGAAGCGGTGTATTTGAGCAACGCCGGCGAGTGCGCGCTCAATCTCGGAGACCTGAAAGCCGCCGAGCAATATTTCCTGGAAGCCACGCGATTTGGATCGCGCTGGACCTATTCGAATCCCTGGGCATGGCTGGCGGACATCTACCTCGCGCAGGGCCGTCTCCCCGAGTCGGTCAGCGCCGCGCGCCAGGTCCGTCCCTGGGAGCGGGGCCGCATCGCGGTGCTCAACGAGACCAGCTGGGCGCAGAACATGGAAGCGCTGGCCCGGGTTCTGATGGTTACCGGCCATGAAGACCGCGCGCTCATCTTGTTGCGCCAGGTGCAGCAGCGCCGGGATCGCAACGCGTCCCAGTCGACCGACGAGTTCTTGCTGCAGGCGGCGCGTCAGCTGACCTTCTGGGAATGCCTCAAGACCCGGTCCGAGCGCCTCGGCGAGCAGGCTTCCTGGAGCAGCGCGCTTGACTGGGCGAAGCTCTGGCCCACGCGCTGGGAGGTGGACGCCCAAATGCGCCAGGCGTCCACCCAGATCGCCGCGCTGCTCTCGCGCGGCGAATCGCTCGACGTCTTCCTGCGTCCGCACCACGTCGACTCGGTGGCGCCCACCTGGCTCATCCCCTCGCTGGGCCCGGCGCTGGGCCCGGGCGTCATTGCGGTGGAAGCGGCGCGGGTGATGCTTGATCCCTCGCCCGAGGCGGCCCGCCTGAAGGGCTTCATGCTGGCCACCCGGGGCGAGTGCCGCGTCGACCAGCATGCCTGGCAGGACGCGCTCGACGACCTCAACGAGGCGGCCCAGACGCTCCCCAGCGGCGAGTTGCTGCTGCGTGCCCGGGTGGAGGCGCTGCAGGCGGCCGCCAGTGAGGGCGTGGGGGATTTCCCCGGCGCCATGAGCCACTGGCAGCGCGTGATGGGGATGGATCCGGGCGTGGTGCGTCGGCTGGGCTTGTCGCTGCCGGTCGAAATTCAAGGACACGGGGAGGCGGTGTCTCTGCTGGCCGGCTCGCCGCGATTTCGACAGGTTTCCGGTGGATTCCGGCTGATCGTGGAGCCGCAGAGCGCGCGTTTGACCGGCCCGGACGGCAGCGTGCTGTGCCGCGTGTCGGTCAAGGCGGAAAAAACGCCCGACGACACGGCGCGCGCGTTGTGCAAGGCGATTCACCAGGCCGTCTTCGCGCCGCGCGTGGACCTCAGCCAGATCGACATCGGCTCCCTGGACGGCTCGAACGAATCTGGCGCGACGAGCCGCGATCAGGTGCGCAACCTGATTATTGAGTAGGTGGGTCATCCGACATCTGTCCCACCTCCGCAGGACGTCATAGCATGACTGGGTAAGGAACTCATGTCATTTCATCTGCGAGGAGGAAACGGCCTCCGGTTAACCAGCCGGTGAGTGGTAATGTTACCGTGCAATACGTGGTTAACCGTGTGAAGGATGTAATCTTGACGGCAGGCTCGAAGGCACCGACGCGGGCTCGCGTGCTCATTGCGGACGACGACCCACACCTGCTGCGCATGCTGGAACAGCAGCTCCTGAACGAAGGGTACGAGGTGCAGGCGCGCGACAACGGGCGAGACGCCCTCGCCGTCGCGTTGGAGTGGGGCCCGCACGTGGCCCTCCTCGATCATTTCATGCCGCACATGAACGGACGAGACGTGTGCGCGCACGCCCGCGCCGCCGGTTGTGCCATGCGCGTCATCATGCTGACCACCAACACCGCCGTCAGGCAGAAGGTGGACAGCCTGGACCCGGGCGCGGACGACTACGTGGGGAAGCCGTTCGACATGGACGAGCTGATGGCACGCGTGCGCGCCCAGGTTCGATCGGCCAGCGGCCTGGCTCGCCACGAAGCGGGACGCCTTGTGGCAAAGCTGCAATCCAAGGACGAGTCGGAGTGGGCCGAGGCCACCCACGCCATCGAGAAAATCGGCGGGAAGCTTGCGTTCCGCATCATCGGGCCATTTGACGTGCTGTGGCAGGACGTCAGCATCGTGCGCCTTTTCCATCGGCGGCAGCCGCGCAGCCTTCTGAAGCTGCTCCTCTGGAACCACGCGCAGGGCGAGTCCACTGACGCGCTGATGGAGGCGTTGTTTCCCGGACGCACGCTGGAAGCGGCAAGACGCAATCTGCACGTGGGAATGCAGCGCCTGCGCGCGGCCCTCCCTTCGGCCGTTTGGCAGCGGCCGCGTCGAGACCACAGACCACGGCTACGCGCTGCGCTTGCAGCCGGAAGACACGCTCGACCTGGAGCGCCTCGATCGTCCCGCCCAGAAGATCCATCAGGACCTGCTCCACGCGGACCGAGAAGCCGCCCTCGCCGCGCTGCCGGCGTTTGCCGGATGCTATACCGGCGAGCTGTTCGCGGATGAGCCCTACGAGGACTGGGCCGCCCACGCCCGGGACAAGCTGCGCGACTCCGTCTGCGATCTGCTCAGCCGGAGCGCCGCGCTGGCCCGCGCCAGCGGAGACACCGACAGCGCGCGCGGATGGCTGCGCCGTCTCGCCGACCTGGATCCGCACAACGAAAATCGCCTGCTGGATCTGGCCGACTGCCTGCTCGAGGCGCGCGACAACAGCGCGGCGGCCGCCGCCCTGGAGCGGGTCGAGCGGGTGGTGGACGAGCAGGACCTGCCGCTGCCGGGACGCTATTTTGACCTGCACAAGCGCCTGACGGAAGGGATCAGCGGGGATTAACGGTCTTCTCTGCCCAGAATCCCTTCTGACGGTCCACTCACCCTTGCGCGTTACGGTCAGGGAAGGGCCCCAGATAGATCTTAACGTTTGCTGTCGCCGGCCAGGTTGAAATGTCCGGTCTGGATCTTGTTGCCGACGAGAATTGCCCCGAACAGGCCGCCGAAGAAGCCGGCCGTGCCTGCCCACGGCCCCGCGTGCATGCCCGCAACCGTCGCGGCGGTGGCCGCTGTGAGGTACACCGGCCAGTTGGACAGACGGTTTTTCCAGTAGGCGCTTCCGTCGTCGTGAATCACTTTCGCGTTGGGAATTTCAAAGAACGCATCCGGTCCGACCGCTTCCTTGCCAAACACCTTGCGGGTGGGCGCCTCGATCGGATTGGGCATCTGCTTAAGCGCTTTATACACCAGCTCTGCGCAATAAATCTCATCGTTGCCGTGCGTGTTGAACTTGTTGTCGTACGGCTTGCCCAGCTCGCCGCGGCAATAGTCGAGCGCCGAAGTGACGTCAGTCGGGGATTTGTAATCGGGGCGGATGATGGCGACCTGGATGCGCCCGGTCAAGTAATCCGCAAGATCGGTGCGCTGCACCCCGCCCGGCGTGGTTGCCTCCAGGAACTTGCCGTTCCCCTCGTAGATCGCCGCGTGCGTGTAGCTGGAGCGCAGCGTGTAGAATTCCAGGCGCTGCCAGCCAGGATACGCGTTGTTCGTCTCCAGGATGACGTCGCCGGGCTGGATGTTGTCCAGGATGTGCTTGCGCTTCTCGGCGGAATACTCCGGTGTCACCGTGGGGACGCGTATCCCGAGCATATGGACGAACCCGGCCGAGGCGGCGCCGCCCAGGCTGGGCGTGAACTGGTCCAGCGGCATGGCCGCCGTGGGCAGCGCGGTCCGCGCCGCGATCATGGGAAGATTCGAGCCCGTCGATAAAACCTGCATGCCAATGTCACCCCGTCTACACCTTTCAATCAGTGTACCACCGGGTGTGGCACATGCCTATTAACGGAATATTAACGGACCCCCGACTCCTTCGCCAGGTCGGTCTCCCCCTCGGTGGAGGCGGCCCACACGACGGTGCTGCCGTCCGGCGTCACCGTGAACGGCCCCTGGTGACTCGGGGTGGCGATGACCGGCCAGGCGGAATGATACCATGCAGTCTGTGGGGAAGATGCTTCCCGAATGTTACCGTTGAATGCGCCCGGTGCCCGCGAGCAGCCGCTTGTGTCCGGGCTGGTCTGGCTTCAGCAGGACGTCTCAAAGTGAACCTGCTCCTCCCCTGGCAGGCGCCCGATCTGGCCGCCTGGGAAGCGCGCCCGGTCGCGACGGGGATCTCCCGCGGCGCGCCGCCGTCCGCCGCCAGGGACGCCTACCGGCGAGTGATCGCCCGGGAGCGGCCCGGCCCTCCCGAAGAAAATGGACCCTACGCTGGCGTGGCACGGGCCATCGCTGGCTATCGCGTGTTCCCGGACTGGCTGATCGCGCCCGTGTTGCGCCGCGCGCCGGTTCGCCCGGGCGATACGGTGGGGATATTTTTCCGCCCCTTGCGGCTGTTCTTCGCGGCACGGGTATCCGAGGTGATCGACGCCCCGTTTCTCGCTGGCTTCACCTACCAGACGCTCCAGGGCCATCCCGAGTATGGCGAGGAAACCTTCGCGGTCGAAAAAGATCCCCAGAGCGGGAACATCACCGCTTCACTGGAAAGCTGGTCGCTGCCCGGCCTGCCCCTCACCCGCCTGGCCACGCCGCTGGTACGCTGGCTGCAACGCTTCGCCAGCGAGCAGGCGCTGCGCAACCTGGAGCGCTACGCGGGCTGCGCGGCCGCCTCAGGCCCCAGCAGCGAGTAGACCGAGGCGCGAGCGAGGCGGCCGTCCTTCAGGTTGTAAATCCCATGCTCGACCCGCGGCAAACATCGGCAACATTCCGGCGCGACCGGACACCGCCGCAAGGAACGCCCGCCGCCGGGTGCGAACTCCATTCAACCACGAGAGGACACCGCTTGCCGGAGGAACTGGAGAACCAGGAAGAGCCCGATGTGTCCAACGCCGAGATCAGTGTTGGCATTCTATGGGCACGGCGCGTGTTCCGCGTTTCCATTCTCTTATTCTGCCTGCTGGTTCTGGGACTGCTGTGGTTCATCTTCGACTTTCTGCGGGTGCGTGACGAGCGCAAGGCCACCGCCATCGGCCGCGTGCAGGTGGCCTGTGAGCAGGCGGTGGCAGACTGGGAACGCATCGTGGGGCGTCTCCAGAACGCCGCCGAATCCATCGCACAGGACGCTCCACTCAACGCCGCCGTACCCCCGGTGAATCTGCCACTGCAGGACGTGCTTGAGGAGAACCCGCAGGCGACGGCCATCACCATCGTGTGGAGCGCTCAAGGGCGCGCGCTCATGGCGCGCCGTGGCAAGCCGGAGCGAATGCTCTCCGGCACTGCCCTGAAGGCGGCCCTCACCCAGGCGAAGACGCCCGGCTGGATGGAGCCGTTCGCCGACGACGGACAGGTGCTCCGGCTGGTGGTACCCATGGCGGAGCGCAAGGGCGCGGTACTGGTCGACTTCGACACCAACTACCTGGACGACGCGGTGGAAGACCTTGATCTGGGCGATCCGGTGTTTTCCTATGCCGCGGTGTTGTCGCCCGCGACGTCTTCATTGCCACGCCCAATCGCGAACTTGTCGAAGGCCTGCAGACTCTGGCCACGGTTGTCCGCCAGGAAAACATCAGCGAAGAAGTCATCACGGCCATCGACGCGCAAAAAAACGGATACGTGACCGTGCGCGATTACCCGAATAACCTGTACGTGCAGATCATGCCGTCCACCGGGTGGAAGCTCTTCGTGGCCTTTACTCTCGACGACGAGGAGCAGATCCGCCTGGAGAGCCGCATGCTGCTCTGGCTCAGCATGTGGGCGGTGTTCACGCTCATCGTGCTGGTGGCGGTATGCGTCTCGGCCACGTATCACGGGGGAACGAAGAGCCTCTGGGTGGCGAGCGCCCTGGTCAGCCTGGTGCTGCTCTGCGGCATCTCCTTCGTGTGGTTCCTGGTCATCGCCGGACGTCTGGAGCCGCCGGATCCCGGCGCGTCGCACGCCATTTTAGCGCCCAGCGACGTGCGCGCCTAAGAGCGGAATACGTCCGCTACGCGCGCTCATTCCAGCGATCCAGTCCGATTTTCGTGCCGACCGGCGTGTACCTCGAAAGCCTGCAATTCTCCGGCGCGAACAACGTGCAAGTCAGCGGATACGTCTGGCAGCGCTGGCCGCTGCCGCTGCCAGACGACATCGTGCGCGGCATCGAGCTGCCGGAGGCCACCAGCGAGATCGACCTGACCGAATACAAGCACATCACGCTGGACAACCATGACGTGTTTCTGTGACGCTTCTCCGCGCAGCTTCGGCAACGGTTCGACTATTCGAGATACCCCCTGGACCGGGTCACCGTTTGGGTGCGCCTGCGGGCCCGCGACTTCACCCATCAAGTGGTACTGGTCCCGGATGTGGAGGCCTATAAATTGTTCCAGAAGCTCGCCATGCCGGGTGTCGAAAAAGACCTCGTGCTGAGCGGATGGAATATGCTGGAAACTTCGTTTAACTTTCGCAACCGCAGCTACGATGCCAATTTTGGGCTCGGCGAATCCGCCGACATCACCGGCCCGGAGCTGTATTACAACGTGGATCTGCGGCGCGAATTTCTGCAGGCCTTCATCATCAACCTGGTCCCATTCTTTGTTATCGCGACGCTGCTGTTCGCCACACTGGTACACACCACTACCCGGAAGAAGCGGGCCAGCCTGTTTGGCATTTCACCGATGAGCGTGCTGGCTGCCTCGTCTGGCCTGCTCTTCACCGCGCTGCTCGGACATACCAAATTGCGTCAGGATCTGACCGCCGAGACCGGCATCATCTATCTCGAGTGTTTCTATTTCGCGATTTATTTGATGCTGCTGCTGGTGCCGCTGCAATCCTCGATGCACGCGTTCGGAGTTCGCGTGGGACTGCTGCAATACGGAGACGCAATCCTGGCCAAGGTGCTCTACTGGCCGTTCCTGCTGGGAATGCTGCTGATCATGACCGTGTGGGTCGTGCAGTAACCGGCCCGCCTTCGCCGGCCGAGCCCTCTGATCACCTCCCCACGAGAAATCCGCGGGACGACACCGACTGGCCGTCTCGGAAAATCTCCACCTTCCAGTTGCCGGGCTGGAACGTCTTGCCCTCGGCCGGGGTGATGGTGACGCCGCCGGACGGCTGGTTGGCGCGCACGATGACGGTCGAGGTGGTGACCACCTCGTCGTCGCACGTCCAGCGGACCATGAATGTTCGGTCGGCGGATGCGGGCGCAACCTGGAACCAGGTTGCGAGGCTCGGCACGGTCAGCGGGAAGGTGGATTTCGCGCCAACCGGATCGCCGGTGTCGGCAACCCGCTCGCACACCACTTGCGACTCCACCGCCGTTGGCACTCCCGCCGGGGAAGGCGCCGGCGCCGGTGCCACGGCCGGCGTGGCGGCCACCGGCACGCCGCCCTCCACCGTGAACAGGCGGTCCTCGTTGGTGTAGACCTTGATCTCCTTGTCCGCTTTGAGCACCGCCTCGCGGCCCTGCAAAAACACGAACAAGACGCTGAGGAAAACAATCCCTACCGCGGACAGCGCGGTGTTGTCGCCGGCCGAAGTCTTGTCGGAATTCGCGCGCAGCGGCAGCGAATTGCCGTCCACTGTCTTTACCGAGCGGATGGAAATTTTACCGAGCGGATGGAAATCTCCAGCACGCCGTTTTGACCAAAACCGCTGGCGTGCTTCGCTTTCGTGACGACGCCGGAGGCAATCGCTCCTTCCGAAATCAGCGTGACGCCGTCCACCTTGACCGGCTCGACGACGACGAACTCCACCGTGTCACCGGTCTTCACCTTGTCGCTGCGAATTTCGTACGACGGCTTGATGCGCACCACGGCAGCCTCTGGCAAGCGGATGACGCGGCTTTGCGCGGCCGCCAGGAGCGGCTGCAAAACAATCAATACCGAGAGCAGAAGTGACAACAGGCGCTTCATTCCATCCTCCTCCACGCATCCAGCCGCGGATGCATCACTGCCCGCCAGAGCGGCGGCACCAGCGCCAGAACCACCATCCCCGGATAGCCGAGCGGCAGCTTGGGGGAATCTTCCACGTGCCGCAGCGTCTGGTAGGGCCGCAGCGGGTGCATGTGATGGTCGGCGTGCCGCTGCAAGCGAAACAGAAACCAGTTGGTGAGACGCTGGTCGGCGTCCCAGGAGTGGGCCGGGCTGACCGGCTCCCAGCGGCCCGGGGCCAGCTCGCGTCGTTCCAGGCCGTAGTGCTCCACGTAGTTGACAATTTCCAGCAGGGTGAACGCCACCGCGCTCTGTGCGAAGTAAAACAGCACGGCGGCAGGTCCCAGCGTCTCGAACGCCAGCGCGGCGATGATCAGCGGAAATCCGAAAATCCCCAGAAATTTGTTGTCGAGCAGCGGCGACAGGCCCCGCTTGCGAATCCGCCGCTGCTCGATATCCCAGGCGCTGCGCAGCGAGTCGATCAGCGTGCGGGGAAGAAACGCATACAGCGTCTCTCCACGGCGGGCGGTGGCCGGATCCTGGGGCGTGCCCACTCGGGAGTGATGTCCGATCACGTGTTCGATGGCGAAGTGCATGTAGCACACGCTTGCCAGGAACGCGTTGCCCATGAAGCGGTCGTTGGGATCGGTCTTGTGCACCAGCTCGTGCGCGATGGTGATGCCGATGCCGCCGGTGGACAGCCCGGTGCACAGGGTCACACCGATCTTCTCCAGCAGCGTGGCGTCGCCCAGGGCCACGTAGCACGCGGCGCTCACCAGGAGGAACGCCTGCATGACCGCATGGGAATAGAGCACGAAGCGAAACGGCCCACTTCGTCGTGGCGGGTCGTTGCGCAGCTCGTATCCCAGCGGCACGTCGAGCAGCGGGACGAGGCCGAACACGAAGACCACGGTGAAGTACGTCCAGCCGCCGCCCAGCAGCATGCCGGCGAACACGGTGGCGGGAATCAGGAAAGTGAGGCAGTAGGGCAGAACGGCCATAGCGGGGTAGATTCTGGCTGAACGGAGGTACTCCTGGAGTGAAATCGATCGGCTTCGGATCCACTGACGACGACGCCCACGAGCTCACGCCCGAGCGCGTCGAGCTGTGCGCCTACCAGCGCGCGCTCGTGCTCCTGCAGAGCTGCGGCGGATGGTCATAAGACCCGGCGAATCTGCTCGGCGTTCTCTTCCAGCGCGGCGCGCCGCGTGGGGACGTAGTACCGCATCGGAAACTTAAAGCCAAACCCGTCCCGTCGGAAGCGGGGAATCACGTGCAGGTGCGCGTGGAAGACCTCCTGGTTGGCCGCCTTGCCGTCCGCCAGGAAGAGATTGACCCCTTCGCAGCGGATCCCCGAGGCACGCAGCGCGGCCGCCATGCGCTGGGCGGTGCGGAAGAGATGCGCGCCGGTGTCCGGGTCGAGATCCGCCAGCCCGACGGCGTGCGTGGTGGGCACCACAAGCAGATGCCCGGGGTTGACCGGGCGGATGTCCATGAAGGCGGCGCACCGCTCGTCGCGATGGAGGAAGGTCGCCGGCGCGCGCCCGGCAAGCAGGGCGCAGAAGATGCAATCGGCCACCCCCGGTAGTTCGGCTCAGCCGGGTGCGGCCCTTCGAGCCTTGATGTATCGGCACTTCTGACAATTTCTAAATGGCCCATTTAGAGATGGAATGCCCCACGCCGATAGATGACATGAACGATGCAGCCAGTCACCTTCAACGGCGGCTTCCACCACATCATGGAAGCCATGCAGGCCAACCAGACCCACCTGAGCACGTCCATGGAGCGGCTTTCCACCGGCGTCCGTGTCAACCGCGCCGAGGACGACGCCGTTGGGCACGCCGTCGCGGAGCGCTGGCGCGCGCAGCAGATGGGGCTGGAAGAGGCCGTCAAGAACATCCAGCAGGCGCAGGCCATGATGAACGTTGCCCAGGACGGCCTCAACACCGTCTCCGAGGCGCTGCAGCGGATTCGCGCGCTGGCCGTGCGCGGCGCCGACGACAGCCTGAACGACGACGACCGCGGCAAGATCCAGCGCGAGATCGCCGAGCTGATCCGGGAAATTGACCTGCGCTCCGGCGGCCCCTACACGATGTACGAGGTCACCAACAACGGCGGCCCTGGCTTCTTCGATGTAAACCGCGTGAACATCACCACCACCGGCACTTCGTATGCCGGCAGCGTGAGCAGCAGCGCGGCGGTCACCGAGGGAATCGACACGGCGGCCACCATCGCCTCGGCGAACTTCGCGGGAGCGAAGGCCACCCAGGGCACCATCACCGTCCGCAAGGGCGGCGTGACCGCGGATCTCGACTGGCAGAAGAACCTGACCACGGTGCAGGACGTGCTCAACTTCCTGAACGCCAACGGCGTGACCGCTTCGTACGACGCGCACGGCGACAGGCTCACCGTATCCGGCGGACCGTTCGAGTTGTTCGATACGAACACTCCAGACGGCAACGGGTTCTTTGCCCTCAACCAGATCAGCGCGGGCGCGACGGGGACTGCCTACACCGGCACGGTGACCTCCAGCGGCAACATCAGCGGCGGGATCCGCCTCAATGACACGCTGGCCGCCAACGACTTCATCGCGGCGCCCGATTCCTCGGGATCCATCATCGTGCAGCGCAACGGCATCGCCCAGGCGCTCAACTGGAACGCGGCCACCACGACGGTTCAGAACGTGCTGGACTTCCTCAACGCGCAGGGCCTCAACGCATCCTACGACGCCGAGCGAAGCAAGCTGACGGTGACCGGCAACGGGCAGCAGTACAAGCTGTTCGAAGTCACCGCGACCGGCGGCCCGGGCTTCTTCGCCATCAACAACATCAACGTGCCGACGACCGGCAC
>VGFD01000114.1 GCA_016868975.1 Armatimonadota bacterium
ACCAGCGCGGTCGGAAGCACCAGCGCGGTTGGAAGCACCAGCGCGGTTGGAAGCACCAGCGCGGTTGGAAGCACCAGCGCGGTTGGAAGCACCAGCGCGGCCGGAAGCACCAGCGCGAGCACGGTTAACCGCGAAAAACCGCGCACCCGGGCCGACGAGGTGCGCGAGCACATCCGCACCAAAGTCGCCCAGGCCCGCAACGAGCGCGATGGGGCGGCGCCCGCGTCGGTCGTGCCGGCGTCGGTGGTGGTCAAGCGCGCGCCCCGTGCGTCGGCCGAGCCGCGCGACCCGATGGAGCCGCGCCCCCTGCCGCCGGTCCAGCCGGCCCGCGACGGCGGGTCCATGGTGCTCATCCCCGCGGGCGATTTCTGGATGGGGTCCAACGAGGCCGACGCGCACGCCGAGCCCGACGAGCTTCCCCAGCAACTGCTCTACGTCGACGCTTTCTACATGGACCGCTTCCCGGTCACCAACGCGCAATTCGAACGCTTCGTGCGCGCCACCGGCTACGTGACACTTGCCGAGCGGCGGGGGAGCGCGCGCACCTGGCGGCAGCCGTCCGCGCGCAGCGAGGCGTACCGAAAGGCGCTTCCGCGGCGGCGTCCGGTGACGACCGAGAATCATCCCGTGGTGTGCGTCACGTGGGAGGATGCGCAGGCCTACTGCAAGTGGGCCGGCAAGCGCCTGCCCGGCGAAGCGGAGTGGGAGAAGGCGGCGCGCGGCCGCGACGGGCGCATCTACCCGTGGGGCAACACCTGGGACGCGACCCGCTGCTGTTCCTCGCTGCTGGAGCGGGCCGAGCTGCTGGAACGCATGCCCGACTTCTACGCAAACCGCGGCACGCTTCCCGCCGGATGCTTTCCCACGGGGACGTCGCCCTACGGGCTCATCGACATGGCGGGCAACGTGGAGGAGTGGGTGGAGGACTGGCATCAGCCCTACCCCGGCAGTCATTTCGAGGCGGATGGAAAATCCCGTAGAGTCGCGCGGGGCGGCTCGTGGTGGGATAAAAATCCCCAGGCCAGCCTGCGCTCTGCCAGGCGGGTCGGCGCGCTGATGGACAGCGACCAGCCCTACCGCGGCTTCCGCTGCGCGGCGGATCCTTAGTGGTCCGCGGCGCAAGTCTGATCATGAATTGGAGCCCCGGGCGCGGACCACTAAGCCCCAAATCGGTTTGATCGTGTCGCGCGCCACGCCCGGGTCAGTCGTCGTCTGAGTAAGGCGAAGCTACTTGTGTCGCGCGCCACTTAGGTCCAGGCAAGAGGAATCCCCATTTCCGCGCGCCAAGGATCGCGCGGTGAGAGCATCGTGAAAGAGCGCTGGGATGCCGCCTGCCAGGCGCTGTTGCTGCAGGCGAAAGAAGAATCCGTGCGCCTGGAGCATCATTTTCTGGGGACCGAGCACGTGGCGCTCGCCATGCTCCTGAAGCCGGAGGGATTGCTCGCGCGCCTGCTGGCCGCGTTCGAAACCGGCCCGGGGGACGTCGAGCAGGCCATCCTCAGCGAGGTGGTGCCTTCCTCCGTCATCCGCAAGCACGAGGGATTTCCGCTCTCGCCGCGCATCCGCCAGGTGGTGGTGGAGTGCGAGAAAATGGCCAACGAGGAAGGCCTCAGCTCGATTGAGGAGCGGCACCTGCTGTCCGCGCTGCTCCGCGGGGGACGGGGCGTCTTCGTGCGGGCGCTGGAGCGGCTGACGCTGTCGGTGCCGGACCTCCTCGAACAATACCAGCGTGCCGCGCCGATCGAGGTAGATTCGATGGCAAGCACCCGCGCCTCGGCGCTCAATCCACAGCCGCAGGTGGATCCGGAGGCCGCCACCCAGCCGGGGCGATCGGGGGGGGCCAAAGGGATGGATGCGCACGACGCGCCCACCCGCGCCGGGCGCATCGATTCCCGGGATGATGACGAGGAGGCGCCCACCCTGCCGGGTCCGACAGAACCGAAAGTCTTCAAGAAGCGGGTCAGCATGGCGCCGCCTGACGAAGAGCCGGAAGTGGCCGATCCGCGGCCGCAGCGAGCGCCGCCGCCGCCTTCCCCGAAGAAGTGGACGGCCGCCCCGAACGCGCCGATGATGCCCCTGGGGGGCAATCCCGCCCTGATGCACCACGGCGTCATCAAGGCCCCGGCCGTGCAGGCCCGCACGCCCATCCTCAACAAGATCGGGCGCGACCTCACCGACCTCGCCCGCCAGGGAAGGCTCGGGCCGGTCGTGGGTCGCGACGAGGAAATCGAGGAGCTGACGCGATCGTTATGTCGCGCCAGCCGCAACAATCCCCTGCTGGTGGGAGACGGCGGCGTGGGGAAGACGACCATTATCGAGGGGCTCGCCATCGACGTGGTGCAGGGGAACGTGCCGCCGTCGCTGCGCGGCGTGCGCATCGTGGAGATTCCGCTGGCCACCATCACCGCCGACACGAAATTCCGCGGCGAGCTGGAAGAGCGGCTCATGCAGCTCGTCGAGGAGGCGCGCGAGGACAACGCCATCCTGGTGGTGGACGACGTGCACGCGCTGGTCGGAGCGGGGCGCTCGGAATCGCCGGTCGACGCGGCCGCCATCCTCAAACCGTCGCTGGCCCGCGGCGAGGTGCGCGTCATCGGCACCACGACGCCGCGCGGGCTCCCCCAGATGGAACGAGACAGCGCGATGCTGCGCTATTTTCACCAGATCAAGGTCGACGAGCCGACCGACCGCTGCGTCCTGGAAATCCTGCGGGATTTCCGCGAGCGCTTCCAATCTTTTCACAACGTGATGGTGATGGACGAGGCGCTCGACGCGGCGCTCACGCTGGTCCGAACCTACGTCAAGGAGCGGCGCATGCCCGACGTGGCCATCGACGTGCTCGACGAGGCGTGCGTGCGCGCGGTGGAGATTTCCTCGGGGCCCAAGGCGCGGACCTCGACGGGGAAGCGTCCGGTGATCGGCGCGCAGCAGGTGGCCGCGGTGGTGTCCGCGCGCACGGGGATTCCCGCCGAGGCGCTCACCATCGAGGAAAAGACGCGCATGGCCAACATGGAGTCAGAGATCCGCAAGACGGTGGTCGGGCAGGACGAGGCGGTGCACCGCGTGTCCGAGCGGATCCGCATGTACAAGGCGGGCTTCCGCGAGGAGCGGCGGCCGCTCGGCGTGTTTCTTTTCCTGGGACCGACCGGGGTCGGGAAAACCGAGCTGGCGCGGGCCATCGCGCGCTTCCTGTTCAGCTCCGACGAAAAGCTGCTGCGCCTGGACATGTCGGAGTTCATGGAGCCGCACGAAGTGTCCAAGCTGATCGGCTCGCCGCCGGGCTACGTGGGCTACGGCGAGGAAGGGCAATTGACCGGCGCGGTGCGGCGCGATCCCCACTGCGTGGTGCTGCTCGACGAGGTGGAGAAGGCGCACCCCAAGGTGTTCGACCTGTTCCTCCAGGTGTTCGACGACGGGCGGCTCACCGATGGGAAGGGCGTCACCACCGACTTCACGCACACCATCATCATCCTGACCAGCAACCTGGGCGCGGATCTCTGGAAGGACAAGACGGGGATCGGCATCAGGCAGGGGGGATCCAGGGGGGCGCTCCCCCCTGACTCAGATAAATTGAGGGAAGCCGATGAGGCCGGGCGCCGCAAGCGGATGACCGAGGCGCTCAAGGGGACGTTTCGCGCGGAGTTCCTCAACCGGCTCGACGACGTGCTGCTGTTCCGCCCGCTGGATCCCGAGCAGATCCGCGCCATCGCGCGGCAGGTCATCGGGCGCTGGCAGGAGCGCGCCCAGAAGCAGGGCTACCGCTTCGAGGTGGACGACGAGGTGGTGGCCTTCCTGTGCGACAGGGGATTTGACCCCGACCTGGGCGCGCGCCCCATGAAGCGGGCTATCGAGCAGCACCTCATCCAACCCCTCAGCATGAAGGTGCTGGAGGGGGGATTGCGCGCCGATGCGCCCGTCGTGGCGTCGATGCAGGGCGATGAGGTGATTTTTCAACAGGAGGATTAGGACGAGGGTCCAGGAAAGATTTGACGGCCTGCTGCGCGGCCCGGTCCACCGGTTGACCGCCCTGACGGGCTCATAAAGGGTGGGCGAGGCATTGATCAGCGCAACCATCGGAAGGTACCACATCCTCCAGGAGCTTGGCCGCGGCGGCATGGGCGTGGTCTACAAGGGGCACGACCCGGTGCTCGACCGGGCCGTCGCGCTAAAGATTCTCGGGCAGCAGCTGGTCGGCAACCCGGAGAGCAAGGACCGCTTCATCCGCGAGGCGCAGGCCGCCGCCCGCCTCAACCACCCCAACATCGCCGGCATTTTTGACATCAACGAGCAAGACGGCATTTATTATATCGTCTTCGAATTCATTCCGGGAAAGAACCTCGACAAACTGCTCCGCGAGCACAGCCGCGGAATGCAATTTCAGGACGCGCTGAAGTATTTCATTCCCACCGCGCAGGCGCTCGACTACGCGCACCAGCACAGCATCATCCACCGCGACGTGAAACCGGCCAACATCCTGGTGCGGGAAGGCGATGAAGTGGTCAAGGTGGCCGACTTCGGCATCGCGCGCGTGGAGGCCGAGTCGACGCTCACCCAACCCGGCGAGATTCTCGGCTCGCTGTATTATATTTCTCCCGAGCAGATCCGCGGCGAAAAGCCGGACCGCCGCGTCGACATCTACTCGCTGGGCATCTTGCTGTACGAGATGCTGACCGGCGACCTGCCCTTCAAGGCCGACAACGCCGGGACCCTGATGCAGATGCACCTGACCCAGGCGCCCAAGCCGCCGACGATTCTCAACATGCACATCCCCAAGAAGGCCGAAGAGGCCATCTTGAAGTGCCTCGCCAAGGACCCGGCCGATCGTTTTCAAAACATCTCCGAATTGCTCAAGGCGCTGCAGCAGGAGGAACTTCCGGAGGAATTGTTCCAGACCAAGATCTCCCCGGCCGAAGCGGCGCTGCACAACATTCTCGGAAACAACTACTACAAGCAGGGCAAGCTCGACCTCGCCATTCTGGAGTGGCAGAAAGCCACCAAGCTCGACCCCTACAACGCGCTTACCCACAACAACCTGGGCACCGCGTTCGACGGCGTCGGAAAACTCTCCGAGGCGGTTTCCGAGTACACCTTCGCGGTGCAGCTCAATCCGAACAATTTCGTGGCCCACTACAACCTGGGCTCGGCGCACTACCGCAAGGGAAATCTCGAGCAGTCCATCGAGGAGTACCGCGTGGTGACGGTGCTCAATCCAAAATTCGCGCCGGCCTACTACAACCTGGGAAACGGTTTGTACAAGCAGGGCAAGGTGGACGCCGCCATCGAGGCGTGGCAGAAAGCCTTGATCTTGAATCCGCAGTTCGCGGAAGTGCTCTACAACCTGGGCAACGCATACTCCCAGAAGGGCCGCAAGGAAGAGGCCGCGGACTGCTGGCGCAAGGCGCTCGAGCTCGATCCCCAGTTTGCCATCGCGCAGTACAACCTGGGCGCCATGGCGCTCAAGGACGGCGACGTCGAAACCGCCTACGAATACTGGAACAAGGCCCTTGAAGTCAATCCGGAGTTTGCCGAGGCGCACTACAACATCGGAAACCTGCACCACGAGAAAGGCAACCTCGATCTCGCCATCTCGGAGTGGGAGAAGGCCGCCAAGGCCCGCTACGGATTCTGGCAGGCGCACTACAACCTGGGCAACGCCTATTACCAGCGCGAGCAGTTTGACGACGCGCTGGAGCAGTGGCAAAAAACCGTGCAATTCAAGGACAACCACTGGCCGGCCCACTGGAATCTCGGAAACACCTATTATTTTGACCGCCAGCAGATCGACCCGGCGGTTCTGGAGTGGCAGAAAGTCACCCAGGTGCATCCCAACCACTGGCAGTCGTACTACAACCTCGGGGAGGCGTATCTCGCCCAGGGCAAGCTGGAGCTGACCGTGCTGGAGTGGGAGAAGGTGGTTTCGCTCAATCCCAAGTTTTGGCACGTGTATCACAATCTCGGCTGCATCTATTACCAGCGCTCCAAACTGGACCTCGCCGTCGCCTACTGGACCAAGGCGGTGGCGCTGATGCTGTTCACGTGGTAATGCTGGCAAAGATCATCACGCTGATGATCGCCGTGCAGCACGTGTACATTCTCTACCTTGAGATGTTCGCATGGGACAAGCCGCTCGGGCGCAAGATTTTCCGAACCACGAAAGAATTTGCCGTTGAGAGCGCGGCGCTGGCCAAAAACCAGGGGCTGTACAACGGCTTTCTGGCGGCCGGGTTATTCTGGAGCCTGACCGTGCCGGATCCCGCGATGGCGGTGGCGCTCCAGAAATTCTTCCTGGGGTGCGTCGCGGTGGCCGGAGTGTACGGCGGTCTGACGGCCGCCCGCAACATCCTCTTCGTGCAGGGTCTGCCGGCCATTGTCGGCCTGATCGTGGTGTCGCTGCTTTGAGAAACGTTCGAGTGGCCGCGCAGAAATAGGCCGAACGGACGAAGGGGCCTTCTTTTCTGGCGTGGTAACCTGGAAGCGGAGCGATAGGAACTATAGGGACTATAGGAACCATATATACATAGAACGAGACTCAGGGACGAGGGAGACACCTTACCAATGGCCACTATCCGACCGCTTTCATCCAGCCACCGCACCGCCGCCGCCAAGACCTGCGAGCGCGCCGCAAGTGCCGCCGGCCCAGCCCCCAACCCAGCCGCCGCCGTCTTCGGGACAGGCGTTCGGGGGAGGCACGCTGAACGTGAGCGCGCAGGCCGTCAGAAAATCGGAAAGCGCGCCCCCAGCGGCGCCCGAGCCCGCGCCGGCCCCATCCACGGCACCCCCACCGCGGCGGAGCGAGCCTCCGACGGCGGTGCTCAACGCCTTCTCCGCGCCCTCCACCCAGAGCGCGCCATCGTTGGAGCCATCCCCGCCGCCGTCTTTGACGCTTTCCTCGACCGTGACCGCGCCCCCGCCTCCGCCGCGCATCCGCGGACCGCTCAAGGTGGACACCGTCCAGCAGAACGAGGAGACGACCTCCAGCAACACGTTTACCGGAACGGGCGCGAACGACACCTCCGCGATCCGCTCCAACGGCAGCAAGAACACGGTGTCCATGGACGGCGCCGACGGCAACGACGTCCTGTGGGTCGACGCGCGCGGCGCGGACAACCAGGTGACCGTGGCCGGCCAGGGCGGCGACGACGAGATCGGCGTCATCACGCGGGGCCGCAACAACGTCGCCACCAGCGGCGGGAGCGGGAACGACAGCATCTACCTCGATTCCCGTGGGGGCATCAACACCCAGACCGCTTCCGGCGGCACCGGCGACGACACCATCAGCGGCGACATCCGCGGCGCGAACAAGGACGTGAGCCTGCTTGGCGGCACCGGCGACGACACTTTTGACATCGCGCTGCGCGGCGCCAAGACCGACCTCTCGGTGGACGCCGGCGAGGGCGACGACACGCTGATCGTGCGCGCAAATCCGGCCGCCATCCGGAACGGGATCACCACGACCGGCGTCGAAAACGTCGTTTTCGTCGGCCCCGGAAACAGCGGGTAACTTTCAATCAAGGCAGGTCCCATGGCCCGGTATCTTCTCGTTCTGCTGCTTTTTGTATTTTCCACAATTCCCGCGCTTGCCGAAGAGCTCCCCTTCGTGCCGGCCTGGATGGACGAGGGGACGAAGATCTCCGACAGCGCCGCGCAGGCGGCCGTGGATGCTTTGGCGGCACGCGACGCCGATCCCACCAACATTGCGGTGCTGATTCACGGGTTCGCGACGCCGCGGGCGGACAGCACGGCGCAGTTCACGGTGATTGGCAACGAAGTGAACCAGGCCTTCAGGGCGCGCGGACAAGAGGTCCTGGTGCTGGGCATCCAGTGGGATTCCAACCCCGGCAAGATGGACAAGTGGCTTCCCCAGGTAGCGCTCGATACGATGCTGGGCATTATCGGGCTGGCCAGTCCGTCCGACGACCCGTACATCGAGAAAGTCCACATGGCGCGAAACGTGGGCCGCCTGGGCGCACGCCAGGTGCTGGTGCGGGTGCGCCAGCGGTTTCCCCGGGCGAAGCTGCACTTCATGGCGCACAGCCTGGGCTCCGAGGTCACCCTGCACGCCGTGGACCCGAGATTTCGCGAGCATCCCGAAGACGGCGGACCGCTTCCCTCCTACGAGCCGCAGGTGAAGCTCAATCCGGCCAATATCGTGCTTTGCGGCGCCGACCTCAACTACGACCTGCTGTACAAGAGCAACGTGGGCGCCGACCCGGATCCGGGCGGATACGCTACCCTCTGGCTCACCGTGGCGCCCGCCATGCAGAACCGCTTCGACCTCGTGCTGGAGTTTCGGCGCGTGTTGCGCGGCGATGCGGCGCTGGGCAATAAAGTTCCGCGCATGCGCGTGGATCAGACCGATCTGATGTATGGGATGCGCAAGATTTATTTTGACACGCACGATATTCCGGCCGACCACTCGATTTTGACCTACTATAATGCGAAGCGCGTAGACCGCGTGTCGGAGTTGATCACGTGGCAGAACGGCGGCGGTCCAGAGCCAAAGGATTTCAAGATTCTCGATGCCATCGTGGCCTCATCGGACGTGCCGACGCTGGCCGCGAATTTCAACAACTTAAACCTTTGCGTGCAGCTCTATGCGCTGTGGCGGCTCGACAACCTGCTGTGCGGCTCGTGCATGCACTTCGCCGACGGCTACACGCGCAGCGTCGCGAAAGCGGTCGAGGAGCGCCCGCAGGCCATCCCGCACATTCGGGAGACCAGCCCGTGCCGAGTGGTGCGTTCTGGATTGTGGCCAACCAACGCGATGATCCAGACCTCGCTGGATCGCCAGCCGGGGGAAAAGGCGCGGGTGCACGCTGGGAGGTGGGATCCGTTTTGACTGGCTGACCTGCCGAGGCTGCCGACTAACCGGCGGTGACCCGGCTCGGCGGGACAACCGCAGCGCCGAGGGCCTGGAGCAGCAGACCGAGGCCCAGCAGCCAGCCGAGAACCGGGACGCCCGCTGCGACGGTGAAGAGCACCATACCCCTGGCCACCGCGCGCGGGCGCACGCTCTCGCCGAGACCCTCGCCGATGCGCGCGGCGAGTGCTGGAAATCCGCGGGCAAGCAGGAACAGGTCGATGGGCAGTGCGACCGCAAGCAAGACCGGGTTCGGCGCGACGATGAGTATCTGCAGCAGCACGATAAGGATCCCCACCAGCCAGCAGCGCAGCGGGAACTCGCGGAGCGCCGCGTCGCAGCGGTCCACCGAGTGCGGCCAGAGCGCGTTACACAGGGTGGCGCAGGCGGCGACTCCGATGCAGAGGAGAAATCCCAGCAGGGCCAGGGTCGCCAACCCGAGCAGGGCCTGCGGCGAGCCCAGCGGACCGAGCGGCCCGTGCCGCATCAGGAAGTGCGCCACGGCAAGAAACAGCAAGCCCCAGACCAGGGCGAGAAAGACCATCATCACACGCTTCATGCGCTTCATACACTTGAAGTGATGATGAGGTTACAAGCTGGCATCCGGAGCGCTGCTGGAAATTTCACCGACCGCTCCGCGATAGGGGTACGCGGGCGGGTGGGCGTGTAACCTTTTTCGGGTCCGCAGTGTATCCGTTACGCAATGAACAGCTTGACGGAACTTTGCGGGCTCTGGCGGCGGGCGGCCTTTGGCGCTTCGCCGCAGCAGCTTCGGCGGTCGCTTTCCGAGGGGTACGAGGCCACCATTCGGCGTTTGTGCCGTTGGGACGAATCTTCTCGGGATCTTTCGAATGAGGACGACGACCCGCCTCCCCCGGTCATAACGACGCCCATCCCGGGAATGCCCGGTCTCTTGCAGATCGCCGCGGTAATCCGCTGGTGGATCAATCGCATGTGCATCACCCCTCGCCCGCTGCAAGAAAAACTCACCATGTTCTGGCACGGGCACTTTACCACCAGCGCCGATCCCGTTTTCAGCGCGGGACTGCTCCTGGGACAGAACCAGACGCTGCGCGCCCACGCCGCGGGACATTTTCCCGAACTGCTGCTGGCCGCCGCGCGGGATCCCGCCATGCTTATCTACCTCGACGGATTCCGCAACAAGAAAGCACACCCCAACGAGAATTTCGCGCGCGAGCTGCTTGAGCTTTTCACCCTGGGCGCCGGCAATTACACCGAAAAAGACGTCCGCGAGGCGGCCCGGGCCTTCACCGGCTGGACCCTGCAGTTGCCCGCCTTCAAATTCAGGTTTGATCCGAACGAGCACGACAACGGGCCCAAGCGCTTCCTGGGCCACACCGGGTGTTTCACCGGCGAGGACGTCATCGGGATCCTCGCCGCCCATCCCCAGACCGCCCGCCACGTATGCGCCCGCCTGTACCGGAATTTCGCGGACGAAGACGCCGGCGAAAAAGAAACCATCCGACTCGCGGAAATCTTTCAGCGGAGCCGTGGCGCCATCCGCCCGGTCGTCGAAGCCATCCTCACCGCGCCGCGATTTCGCGAGGTCCTGGCGCGCCGCCCCGGCTACCGCTCGCCTCTGGAAATTCTGGTGGCCAGCCTGCACGCCGTGGACCAACCTCTGGAGCGCCTCGACTGGCTCAAGCGCGTCCACGAAATGGGCCAACTCCCCTTCCTCCCGCCCACCGTAAAAGGCTGGGAAGGCGGCGACGCGTGGATTCACACCGGCACGCTCCTTGACCGACTGCAGTTCGCGCACGACGTCGCCCGGCTTGGGTCCCCAAAAATCCGCCCGGAGGCCAGCGGCGTGCAGGCCGCCCGCAATATTCTGTGGTCCATCGGCATGGCGGACGCGGCGCAGTCCACCCGCCGCGCCCTCGCGGACGCATGGCGGGGCGACGCCCGGCAATTGCTCACGCTGGCTTTGTGCTCGCCGGACTTTCAGCGGAGGTAAACACGCAGTGTACCGTAGAAGTTTCCTTGCGCTCACCGCGGCCTCTCTGCTTTCCGCCGGGGTTTCCGCAACGCCGACCCGCCGCCTCATCGTCATCCACCTGTTCGGCGGAAACGACGGCTTGAACACCATTGTCCCACTCAATCACCCACGCTACCGTCGCCTGCGCCCCACCCTGGCGCTCTCCGCGGACGAAATCGTCGGCACGAAAAACGGCCTCGGATTCCATCGCGCGCTCTCCCCTGCCCTTCCCATCTGGGAGGCTGGACGGCTCGCCATCGTCAACGGCGTGGGATATCCCGGTCCGGATCGCTCGCATTTTCGATCGTCGGCCATCTGGGAAACCGCCGGCCGTCCCACCGCCGACTCCGGCTGGCTTGGAACCTGTCTCGCGAAAAACGGCGGCGCGGCGGTCAGTCTCGATCCCACCCTGCCCTTTTCCTTAAGAGACAAGAAATTGCAGCCTCTCTGCCTGCCGCGTCTGCAATCCCCGAAATTTCCGGACTGGTCCGCCATCGACCAGATGTATCGCGCGCCCGAGCAACCCGCGCACCTGCGCGCCACCTACGACCGGCTGCGCGGCGCAACCCGCCGCCTCGCGCGCCGCGCCCCGCCCTCGGACGCCTTTCCCCAATCCCTGAAAGCGCTCTGCGACCTCCTTCCCGACGCGCGCGTAGCCCACTTAAGGCTGGGCGGATTCGACACCCACTCAGACCAGCGCAAGCGCCATGCGGAAATCCTCCACACGCTCGCCGAGGGCCTCGCAACCCTGTGGCGCGACCTGGAGCGGCGCGGGATGGCGCGCGATACCCTGGTGATTGGGTGGTCGGAATTCGGCCGCCGCGCCGCGGAAAACGCCAGCGGCGGCACCGACCACGGCGCGGCCGGCCCGCTCTTCCTCATGGGAAATGGGGTGCGCGGCGGATTTCACGGAGAAATCCCCTCCCTTGACGACCTGGACGACGGCGACCTCAAATACGCCGTGGATTTCCGCCGCGCGTACGCGACCGTCCTCGAACGCTGGATGGGGGCCGACGCCGCCGCCATCCTCGGGAGGCGCTTCGAGCCGCTGAACGTGCTATGCTGAGGGCAGTGACCGAGCCGCGCGCCGACGAGACGAGCCTGGTGACCCGCGCCGCGGGGGGCGATGACGCCGCCTTCGAGACGCTGGTGCGCGCCCATTCCA
>VGFD01000115.1 GCA_016868975.1 Armatimonadota bacterium
TTTCGCCGCGCTTCGGAGCGCTGGCTCCGGCCGCTTGGCATCGCCCTCGGGGGAATGCTGGGCGTGACCGCGAGCATCCCGCTGGCCATCCTGCTCAATCCCCTGGTGGGCCTCCAGCGCGGCACCTTCCACAACCTCGGGATCATCACGCTCTGCCTCGCTTTCCTGGGATTTTGCATGGGATCCCTGGGCGGACTCGTCTACGCTGGAATGATCCAGTCCCCATCGCCTCGAAATGAATCCGACTCCAGCCCCTCGCTCACCCCGGAGCAGGCGAGAGAGCTGGACAAGCCGACGGGGGATTAGCCCCGCTCGGTCAGGAGGTGAATCGTGGGCGACTACGGGCACGTGATGACCGCCATGGTCACGCCCTTTGACGCGGATGGACAGGTTGATTACAGCAAGGTCGTCGAGCTGACCGACTTTCTGATTGCCGAGGGGAGCGACTCGCTGCTGGTGTGCGGCACCACCGGCGAGTCTCCGACGCTGACCAACAACGAGAAGGCGAAGCTGTTCAAGACCGTCAAGGAGGCCGCGAAAGGACGCGTTCCGGTGGTGGCCGGGACCGGCACCAACAACACCGCCACCAGCGTCACCATGTCGAAGGCCGCGCATGAGAACGGCGCGGACGCGTTGTTGCTGGTCAATCCCTACTACAACAAGCCGCCGCAGGAGGGCCTCTATCGCCACTTCCGCACGGTGGCCGAGGCGACGCCGCTGCCGGTGATCATCTACAACATCCCCGGGCGCACCGGCGTGAACCTGGAGACCGCCACGTTGAAGCGGCTGGCCGAGCTGCCCAACGTAGTGGCGGTGAAAGAAGCCTCCGGGAGCGTGGACCAGGTGAGCGAGATCGCGCGTGCCATCGGGGCCGCGGACAGCGTGCTGGAGAAGGCCGGGCAACTGGTCGCGGCCGGCTCCCCGCGAGCCGCCGGGCCCGAGGAGGCGGCGAAGAGGTTCTGGATCTACAGCGGGGATGATTCCCTGACGTTGCCCTTCCTGAGCGTGGGCGCCACGGGGGTGATCAGCGTGGCGTCGCATGTCGCCGGCAAGCAGATCCGCGAGATGGTCACCGCCTTCATCGGCGGGGATCCGGCCCGCGCCGCGGCCCTCCACGCGCGGCTGTTGCCGCTCTTCAAGGGGCTGTTCGTGACCACCAATCCCATTTTGACCAAGGCCGCGCTCAAGCTTCGCGGGCTGGACCCGGGCGGGCTGCGCCTGCCACTGGTCGATGCCACCGAGGAGCAGGTGGAAAAGCTGAAGGCGGTCATGCGGGAGGCGCAGATTGACGTCGCCTGAGGCCCCCGTGCTGGACGCGGCCGAATGGGACGACCTCCAGCGCGACATCGTACACTGTACGCGCTGCGGCCTCTGCCAGACGCGGACGAAGTCCGTGCCGGGCCAGGGGACGTGCGCCTCCGGCTTGATGTTCGTGGGAGAGGCGCCGGGCGGCCAGGAGGACGTTCAAGGGGAGGCCTTCGTGGGCCCGGCCGGCAAGCTGCTCACCGAGCTGGTGCACGGTATTGGCTTGCAGCGGGAGGACGTCTTCATCACGAATATCGTGAAGTGTCGGCCTCCGGGAAACCGGAATCCGCACGACGTTGAGATCGAGAAGTGCCTCCCCTACCTGCGCAAGCAAGTGCGGATGCTGCAACCCACGGTGATCTGCACGCTGGGAAACTTCGCGTTCAAGAGCCTGGTGCAAGAGGACCGTTCTATTTCCAACGTGCGCGGGCAGTTTTTTCGAAAGGGGGCGTACACCTTTTTCGCGACCTACCACCCCGCGTTCGCGATTCGCAATCGAGAGTTCATTGACGTCATGAAACGAGACTTCGCCCTGCTGGGACAGAAAGTGAGAAGCCTCCATGGAAATCACCATCACGCCTAGAAAGCGGTGGACCGGACGCATCGCCGTTCCCGGAGACAAGTCAATCTCCCACCGCGCCGCCATTCTGGCCGCCCTCGCCGAGGGAGACAGCCTGATCGAGAATTTCCTCGACAGCGCCGACACCAACGCGACGGTCCGCTGCCTGGAGGCGCTGGGCGTGGAAATACGCCGCATGGACGAGGAGACGCTGCTCGTCGTGGGACGCGGCCTGGACGGCCTGCGCGAGTCGCAGGAAGTGCTCCACTGCGGAAATTCTGGAACCACGCTGCGTTTGTTGACCGGCTTGCTGGCCGGGTTCAATTTCTTTTCGGTGCTGACCGGGGACGCATCGCTGCGCAGCCGCCCCCTGGGACGGGTCATCGAGCCGCTCAAGAAAATGGGCGCCAAGCTGATGGCGCGCCATGACAACGAGCTGGCGCCGGTCGCCGTGCAGGGCGGCAAGCTGAAGGCGCTCAAGTACAAGTTGCCGATTCCCAGCGCCCAGGTAAAATCCGCGATCTTGCTGGCGGCGCTGCGCCATGGCCACGGGACGGAAATTACCGAGACCATCCCGAGCCGCGATCATACCGAGCGCATGTTGGCTGCGATGGGCATGAAGCTGACCATCGCGGACGGCAAGATCACGCTTGACGGCGGTAATAAGCTGGAGGCCTTGCGGGCCCGCATCCCCGGGGATATTTCCTCGGCTTCGTACTTGATGGCGGCGGCCGCCATCGTGCCCGGCTCCAAGCTGGAAATCCCTTCAGTGTGCGTGAATCCCACGCGGACCGGCTTTTTCAACCTGCTCAAGCGGATGGGCGCCAACGTGAAAATCGAGAGCAAGAAAAACGCCGACCTCGGTGAGGACGTGGGTGACATCCTCTGCGAGACCGAGAGCCTGACTGGAATCAACGTTAATCCCGAGCAGGTGCCGGCCGCCATTGACGAGTTGCCGCTGCTGGCCGTGGTGGCCACCCAGGCCTACGGCTGGACCCGCGTGACCGGCGCCGAGGAGCTGCGCGTGAAGGAAAGCGACCGCATCGCCGGCGTTGTTGAGGGATTGCAGAAAATGGGCGCGCGTATCGAGGAGAAGCCGGGGGGATTTGCCGTCGAAGGACCTTCGCCGTTGCAGGGCGCCCGGCTGGATTGCAAGGGAGATCATCGGTTGGCCATGGCCTTCGCGGTGGCGGCTCAGGTGGCGAAGGGTGAAACCGTGCTTGAGGGGGCCGAGGCTGTGGACGTGTCCTATCCCAATTTCTGGTCGGTGTTCGCGCCTGCCTCGACGCTAGTCTAGTTCATGGCCGCGGTCACGAAGCGCAACATCTACCTTGCGGGGTTCATGGGCACCGGCAAGAGCACGGTCGGCCGTGAGCTGGCGCGCTTGATGGGGCGCAAGTTTATCGACACCGACCAGGCGCTGGAAAAGCTGCTCGGCATGACGGTGAACGAGACGTTCGCACAAAAAGGCGAAGAATTCTTCCGTACCGAGGAGCGCAAGCTGGCGCTGGAACTGGCCGATACCTTCAACCGGGTGGTGGCGACCGGGGGGGGGACGTTGCTCGATCCGGAAGTCCGCATGGCGTTCGCGAAGAGCGGCTTGATGATCTGCCTGTTCACCACCGAGGATCAGCTCGTGCAGCGGCTGGAGCGCACCGACAAGCGTCCCATGCTCAAGGGCGGAGAGTTGCGCGACCGCGTTGAGCAACTGCTGCAGGAGCGCAAGGAGATTTACGACAAGATCTCAATTCGGGTGGACACCACGAATTTAACACCGCAGGAAGCCGCGCGAAAAATCCACGACCTGCTCAAGATGCGCCAGCGGGTCCTGGATCGCTTGCAGTCGCAGTATATCGAGATCTCTTAAGGGTTCGGGGGCGGCGGGTTCGAGGGGGTTAGCGTCGGGCCGAGCGCGTTCGGGTCCTCGACCTGCGGAATGTTGGTGCCGGGAATGTAGGGGGGTGGGAGTTTCTTTCCTTCGGGCGCTAGAGCGTTGCCCTGGAAAGGGCCCGGCGCATTGCCAAACTTGCCCGGCTCATTTGAAACATTTATTGCGCCCTTGATCAGATCGGGAACTTTAGAGAACCCGGGCAGATAGTCTTTGCGGCCGCGCCCCCGACTCTCGTTGGTTCCCATCAAGTAGCCTTCGTCGTCGTAGATGACCCAGAATTTGGCGCCCTTCATGAAGCGCATGCGACCCTCGGAATTCCAGAACACCCAGACCGGAATTTCCTGGCTGCGAACACCGTTGCGGCCCTGGGCATAGACCACGTAGTCGTAGCCGAGACGCATGTCCAGGAAGACCGGCACAGGGGTCTTTCCGGGTTGGATCAGGCGTCCGATGCAGCACTGGAATCCGGCGTAGACTGGCGAGCGCTCGCCAAACACCACCTGCGGTCCTCCGAAACTGATTGGACGCCAGGGAATGAATTTCAGCTTGGGACCGAGACCCTTCCGTGGCTCGTAGGTCGCCGGGCCCTTTGGATGCGGCGGCACCGGCGGCGGAAACGGATTCTGGCGGTCGCGGATGGCGATAAGCGCGTTCTGCACGTCCACCATTTTCTTGTAATCGGCCTCAGTCTTTGGGTCGTTCCAGGGATTTGGATTCTCGAAGATCCAACCGGCGCGGAAAGCGTCGTCCGGCCCGGGTTTGTAGGTGGCTATCCGCCGTTCAAGCTCATCGGGCGTCTCCAGCTTGCCATTTCACGGAATCAATACCAGCTCGCGTTCGGGTGGCGTCTTCGGCTCAGGCTCGCGTGGCGGCGTCTTGAGCGCAATCTTGCGGTTTTTCTGGTTGAGACCCGCGTACGGATCGCGCCCCTTGGCCTGCGCGCCGTTGCCCGGACCGTATTTTTTCTTGTCCCCGCCGGGCGGCGTGGTGGCCTTCTTGCGATTGTCGGCCGGACGCTTCACGTTGGCGTTGGCGGCATTGGCGTCCGGCTTTTTTCCGCTGCCGGAGGCATTGGGGTCGGCACCCTGATTGCCGCCCGGCTGGGTCCCGGCCGCGCCGGGTTGAGTGCCGGCGGCCCCGCCCGGCTGGGTCCCGGCCGCGCCGCCCGGGCGGCTGGCTGCGCTTACAGCTATCCGATCCGCGCCGCCAGGGCGTGGGACACGGGTAAGCAGATCCTCGCCGGGCCCCTGGCCGGCATCGCGCCGGTGCGGGGCGACGGATTCGCCACAACGGGTGACGGCGACGGCGTGGCCCCCATGACGGGCGAAGCCGTCGCGCGGGGGGTAGGGCTTCCAGCGACGGGTGAGGGCGATGGTCGCGATGGGCTTCCGGTAACCGGCGACATCGACGGCCGAGGGGATGGACTCGCCACCAGCGGTGACGGGCGCGGTGAAGGCGTTCCGACGACGGGCGAAGGCCGCGGGGTGTCGGCCTGCGCGCCTGTTCCGACTGGGAGCGTGGTCGGCGCGACCGGCCGAGGAGACGCCGTGGCCGGGGAGGGCGAGGTGAGCGGACGCGGAGACGCCGCGGCCGGGGAGGGCGAACCGGCCGCGGGTGATCCCGAAACGGCCGGAGATGGCGAGCCACCCGCCGGAGACGGCGAAGCGACGACCGGGGACGGCGAGCCGCCGGCGGGTGACGGAGATGGCGCCGGTGACGCTGCCGCGGATGCGGATGGCGATGGTGAAACGGCCGCTGACGGGGACGGCGAGGGCGATGCCGATGCCGCGGCCGATGGTGACGGCGACGGACTGGCGCTCTTCGAGGGCGACGGCGAGGCTGCTTCAGCCGAGGCCGGCAGGCCAAAGGGCAGATTCGTCGCGTTTCCGGGAACGTGCAAGCCAACCCTGTCCGCCGCTTCGAGGGACGACGTCCACAGGATCACCAGCAGTCCAACCACGGCCAGCATTGCCAGCGGCGAGAATCTCCGCAGGATCAACCACTCCGCTCTCCATGATACGCTGTGCCGCCCGTTTCGAGAAGCTCAGCGCTCATTGACTTTCCAGATGAGTCTCGCCCCCTTCATGGTATCGGCCTCGCACCAGTCGAAATAAGGCGGAAACCCGCGCCCGGAGGTCGAATCGAACGTGTCGTGCCGAATTTCCGCCTCATCCTCCCAGTATTGCTCTGTTTCGCGCTCCAGCTCTCCTTTGCCTGGGCCGCGCCCCGTCCGGTCGCGCTCCTCGCCGCCGACGACCCGCAGAAGGTGAGCAGCCTGTCCGCCACTTTCGGCGCCACCCTGGTCCGCTTCGAGGTGACCTTCGCCGACGCGCGCCGTCCGGAGTTCGCGGTGGCCTACAAGCCGCAGGACGCCTCGCTCTCCATCGACCTTCGCAACGTCGACATCGGCGGCGTGAATCTTCCCGCCCGCGGCCCCGACGTGCTGGTGGGCTCCTGGGAGCTGAAGGGCACCTCGCCCATCACCGCCTCCTGGAACGTCGGGCTCAACTACCCCGTGCCCGGCGACAAGATCCGCACCCGCACCGCCGGCAATCCCACCCGGCTCATCGTCGAGGTCTCGCGCTCCTACGACGAGCGGATGTCGCTGCCGCTCACCCGCGGCGTGCACTGGACGCGTCGCGAGGTGCGGAGCGCCGACGGCTACGTCCTCATCAACGAGCTGGAGGTCGATCTCAAGAAGGATGGCGTGGCCCTGGAGATCGTGCACGGCAACGACTCGCTGCAGACCACCGAGCGGCCCACCGACATGGCGAAGCGCTCCGGAGCGCTTGCGCTGGTCAACGGAGGCTACTTCCAGTTCGGCGGCGGTGGCCTGGGCCTCGTCGTGGAGGGCGGACAGGTGCGCAAGCCGCAGGTCGCCCGCCGCCCGCCGCGCACCACGCTGGGGCTCACCAACGACGGCAGGCTGCTGATGGATCGTGTCGGGGCGACGGGCAACACGCTCAAGTCCATCGAGGGTAGCGACTGGTCCAACGTGCGGCTTGCCCTGGGCGGCGGGCCGCGTCTGGTGCGCAATGGAAAGGTCGACATCACCGCGGATGCGGAGGGTCTCGGAAAGAACGGGAACAACATCACCCACACCTGCGCCCGGACCGCCGTGGCCATCCTCAATGACGGCCACCTGCTCTTCGTGACGGTGAGCGGATTTCAGGACAACCACCGCCAGGGATGGAAGCTTGACGACCTTGCCGGGTGGCTGGTCGCGCGCGGCGCGGTGGACGCGATGGGATACGACGGCGGCGGCTCGGTGGCCATGGTCATTGACGGCCAGACGGTGAGCCGCGGCTGGGGCAATCGCGTGGCCGAGCGCAAGGTGGCCAACGCCTGGGCCATCCGCGACCCCGGCCCGCGCCTCATGCCGGCGAAGGTGACTCTCAAAGCTGCCACCCATCGCGCCAACGCCGATGGCAAGACCCGGGTGAAGCTGGTGGCGCAGGTGGAGGATGCGGCCGGCGCGCCCGTTCCGGACGGCACCATGGTGTACTTCTCGACGACGGCCGGAGACGTGACGCCCCGCGCCACCACCAGGAAGGGGAAGGCCGTCGCGCAGTGGACGGCGCCCCGCGCGGTCGGCGAAATGCAGGTGGTGGCATTCAGCGGACTGGTCTGGGGCGGGGATGCGATTCTCGTGGAGTCAGGCCCGCCGGCCCATCTCGCGGCCACCCTTCGGGTGGTGGAGTCGGCGCCCGCTCCTTCCCCCTCGGTCGTCGCGGAGACGCCTTCACCCCAGCCCACGGCGGAAGTCCCCAGCGCCGCAACGCTCGAGGTCGTGCTCACCGACCGGTGGTTCAACCCGCTGTCCGGCAAGCCGGTGAAAGTGGAGGCCGAGGACGGCTCGGTGATCGCGCTGACCACCGATGCCGACGGCGTGGCTCGCTTGAGGACGTTGGCCGGCGGGCGGCTGCGCGTCCTGCACGGAGCGCTGCGGCCGATCGAGCTGGTGCCATAGGAGTTTTTTCCGGCCTTCCGAAAATCTCCGGGTACATGAGCGGCCGCGGCCGCTCTCCCATTGAAAGCAGGGGAGGCCTCCATGCCCAAGCGCCAAGAAGATCCGACCCCCGCGCCCCGCAAGGCCAAGCCAGCGAAGGTCGTCGAGCGCAAGGAGTCTCCGCTGGAGCGCAAGGAGTGGGGCTACGATCCCCTGCTCGGGCTGGAGAGCATCAAGACCACGATGGGCGGGCTGCTGGCCGAGTTGTTTACCCGCCGCGGGACCCCCGGCGCCGAGCTGCCCCACGAGCCGCCCATCGACCTGTACGAGGAAGGCAACAGTCTCATCATTGAAATGGCCATTCCCGGCGCGCGGAAACAGGATATTCACATGCACGCCTATCACAACCTGTTGATCATCAGCGGCGAGACGCGCCCGGACCGCGAGATTGCCGCCGACAAGTTTCATTTTCGCGAGCGCCAGTGGGGACCGTTCCAGCGCTCCATCCCGCTGCCGTTCGTGGTGGTGCCGGAGAATATCAAGGCGGCCCTGGCCGACGGCGTGCTGACCGTGACCCTGCCGGTGGAAGGCAAGCGGCCCAGCCGCTCCGTCCGCGTCAAGATCGAATAAGTGCACGTCCTCATCAGCGGCGGAGCCGGGTTTGTCGGCTCCCATCTTTGCGATCGCTTTCTCTTCGACGGTCACCGCGTTACCTGCGTCGACAATCTGCTCACCGGGCGCGCTGAAAATATTGCCGCGCTGCGGAGCAATTCCCAGTTCCGGTTTGTCGAGCAGGACATCGCTGAGTTTTCAGTCCCCGCCGAGAAGGTTGATGCGGTGCTCCATTTTGCTTCGCCGGCCAGCCCGCCGGACTACCTGCGCTTTCCGATGGAAACCATTCGCGTGGGCTCGCTGGGCACCACCCGCATGCTGGAGATCGCGCACGCCCACGGCGCGCGCTTCGTGATGGCGTCCACTTCGGAAATCTACGGTGATCCGCTGGTGCATCCCCAGCGCGAGGATTACTGGGGGAATGTGAACCCGATCGGGGTACGCTCGGTGTACGATGAAACCAAGCGTTTCTCCGAAATGCTCACCGCCGCGTGGCATCGTGAGCGAGGGACGAACAGTGCAATATTGCGCATCTTCAACACCTACGGGCCCCGCATGCGCCCCCAGGACGGGCGGCTTATCCCGAATTTCATCGCGCAAGCCTTGCGCGGCGAGGATCTCACCGTGTACGGCGACGGGTCGCAGACGCGCAGCTTCTGCTTTTTCAGCGACCTTGTGGATGGAATCGTGCGCCTGACGCTGTCGGACGAGCACAGGCCGGTCAACCTGGGCAATCCCGCGGAGTTTACCGTGCTGGAACTGGCCGAGATGGTCAAGAAACTGACCGGCGCGGCCAGCCGACTGGTTTTTCATCCCTTGCCCTCCGACGATCCCGCGCGGCGGCGGCCGGACATCGGCCGGGCCCGGGCGCTGCTCGGCTGGGAGCCAAAAATCTCGCTGGAGGACGGCCTGCGCGAAACCATCGCCTGGTTTCAGCGCGAAGAGGGAATCTTGTGAAAATCAGCATTGTTGGATCTGGATACGTCGGCCTGGTGACCGGCGCGTGCCTTGCGGAACTGGGCCACGAGGTGCTGTGCGTCGACAACGACACGCACAAGATCGAAGAGCTGCGCCAGGGACGCTCGCCCATCTATGAGCCCGGGCTGGAAGAGCTGGTGCGAGTCAACGCGCGCGAGAGTCGCCTCTCGTTCTCCACCTCGGTGCAGGAAGCGACCGCGCACGGGACCATCGTGTTCATCTGCGTGGGCACGCCCCCGGGCCCGGACGGCGAGGCCGATCTGTCTTTTGTGGAGGCGGTATCCCGGGAAATTGCGCTGAACATGGAAGAGTACCGGCTGGTGGTCGAAAAGAGCACGGTGCCGGTCCAGACCGGCCAGTGGGTGCAGCGCACCATCGCCCACCACGTCCGCAGTGGCGTCGAATTCGACGTGGCCTCCAACCCGGAGTTTCTGCGCGAGGGGAGCGCGATCCGCGACTTCATGCACCCGGACCGCGTGGTCATTGGAACCTCAAGCGACCGCGCGGCGTCGCTCCTGGTGAAGCTGTACGAGCCGTTGAACGCGCCCCTGCTGCTGACCGACATCAACAGCGCGGAATTGATCAAACACTCGGCGAACGCTTTTCTGGCCCTGAAAATCTGCTTCATCAACGCGGTGTCCCGCATCTGCGAGAAGAGCGGCGCGGACGTGGTGCGGGTGGCCAAGGGCATTGGTCTCGATCGCCGCATCGGCGTGGATTTCTTGCAGGCGGGCATCGGGTTCGGTGGATCGTGTTTTCCCAAGGACGTGGAGGCTTTTATCGGCATCTCCTCAAAACTGGGCTACGATTTCAAACTGCTCCGCGAAGTGCTGGCCATCAACCAGGAGCAGCGCCAAGTGGTCCTGACCAAGCTGGAGGCGTCCCTGGGCGACCTGGCCGGCAAGCGCATCGGACTGCTCGGGCTCACGTTCAAGCCGGACACCGACGACCTGCGCAACGCGCCCTCGCTGGACATCGTGCGGCTGCTGGTCGAGCGCGACGCAGACGTGCGTGCCTACGATCCGAAGGGGATGGAGCGGGCGCGCGGGGCCGGCGAAGCCATGGAGGTAGTTCACTACTGCGACGATCCGTACGAGGTGGCCGAAAACGCAGATGCGCTGGTGGTGGTGACCGAATGGGACGTCTTCCGACGCCTGGACCTGCAGCGCATTCACGGGGCCATGCGTCGGCCGTTCGTGATTGACGGGCGCAACATCTACGATCCCGCGCGCATGCGGCGGCTGGGCTTCGAGTATCACGGGGTGGGAAGATAGATGAGTAAAGGGCGACCGCTGCTGAAACCGTGAGTCCCGTCAAGGGTTCTACGGGAGTTGGAGGAAGCTTCGAGCCTATGGAAACCCCGTCCAATGCCTCTCCAGTGCGCGCGTCCCGCACGGTATTCTCTTCATTTTTCGTGGGAGTGGCCTTGCTGGCGTCGACCATGGTGATTCCGCCGGCGCCGCCCTCCATGGCCGCGACCGCGAAGAAGCGGGTGGCCCAGGAAACCGCTTCGCCTTCCGTGTCTCCAAGCGGTTCGCCGTCCGAGACACCGTCGGTCTCACCGAGTCCGAGCGCTTCGCCGTCCGCGTCTCCGAGCGCGTCGCCTTCGGTCAGCCCGTCGGCCAGCCCGTCTGTCAGCCCGTCTGTCAGCCCGTCGGCCAGCCCGTCTGTCAGCCCGTCTGTCAGCCCGTCCATGGACGCGAAGGAAAAGCAGATCCGCGAGATCATGGACAAGGCCAACAACCTGAACCCGAAGTTAAACGATTACCAGGCGGACGTGAAAATTGATGCCGAGGCGCAGGCCGGATTCCTGAAGTTGCCTTTCACGATTAACGGCAAGTATTATTTCAAGAAGCCGGATAAGCACCGCATGGTGGTTGATGACGCTCCGGAAATGATCGCCAAGCACCTGGGCCGTCTGGGCTACCGCCCCCACAAACTGGACGACTTCACCATGTCCATGCTGGCCGACGAGAAGATCGACGATCGCGACCACTGGGTCATCCGCCTCGACAAGAAGAGCGAGAGCGATTTCCGCGGCGTGACCCTGTGGGTGGACAAGGAGACCAGCACCATCCACAGGCAGGTGTCCAACTACAAGGACAACGGCAAGATCGAGGTCGACATCAAGTGGCGCAAGGACGGCGAGTTCAACGTCATGGAAGAAGTCGTCGCGAAACTGGAGTTCCCCAAGCACGGCGGCTCGGCCAACGTGGACGCGAAATACGAGAAATATGCGTTCAACGTTGGCCTGGATGACAAAGTGTTTGAGGAAGCCAGGTGATCAGGGCGCGATCGCTGCGCCGCTCAGCGCGCTCTCTGGCGTGAGCAGCACGTAGATATCCCCGTTGCTGGCCGCGATGGCGAGCGACTTCGAATCGCGTGTGAACGACAATCCGCGCACGCCGCCGTGGAAGCCGATCAACTCGCGGCCCGGCTGCGAGGGCAACAACCCCGGGAGAGGCTTGCGGGTCGTGGGATTCCAGAACAGTACGGTGCGATCCGCCGAGCCGGTGGCGAGAATTTTTCCGGCGGCGGCAAAGCGCGTAACCGACACCAGGTCCTTCTGCGCCTTTTCCTCGGCAAGGTACGAGCCGTCGTCGGCGTTGTAGAAATCGAGCTGCCCGTGCCATCCTCCGATGGCAAGCGTCGCGGAATCCGGCGCCCACGCCACCGAGAACACCGGTCCGGAGTTGCGCAACGGGCGCATTTCCAGCGTT
>VGFD01000116.1 GCA_016868975.1 Armatimonadota bacterium
CCTTCTTCTGATAGGAAATAAGATAGGAAATAAGTCTGATAGGAAATAAGTCGGCCGGAGAGAAGGTCCACTCTCAGCTTAGGAACTTCGGGCTAGGAACTTCGGGCTAGGAACTTCGGGCTAGGAGACAGCACGAAACACGGAGGCACGCGCATGGCTGAGGTCGAAAAGGAGGCCCCCCCGGTAGAAGCTGACGGCGGTACGAAACCGTCCTCCACGGGGAAGGCTGATCCCTATCGCTGGCTCACCATCATTCTGGTGATCACCATCCTTGGCCAGGCGGGCTGGCTGGCTTACGAGTATTCGCGCGGGCGCACGGCCACCGGCACCACGGTGGCTCCGTTGCCGCCGGCCGGTCTCGCAGGCTCCCCGGCGCCTCCGTTGCCGCCGGCCGGTCTCGCAGGCTCCCCGGCGCCTCCGGTCGGCCCCGGGGGCGTACCGATCTCAACCAATCCCATCCCCCCGGGCACCGGAGCGCCGCCGCCCGGGGCGCCTGCCTCGGAGCACCTGTCCGTCCAGGAAGTGGGCGCGCTGATCGTTGCCATCGATCGTGGCGGGGGAAGCCTCAACAGCGAGCAGCGCGCGAAGGCGCTCGCCCTTCTCAAGCAGGCGGGCGAGAATATCAAGCAAGAAGGGGATGCGATTGTCGCCATCTACCAGGCCTTGACCGAGGCGCAGCGGGCAAGCCTGGCAACGGCCAGCATGCAGCCCATCACGCCGAGCAGCACGTCCGGTCCACCGCAGCCAGGCCGTGACTTTCTGGTGGAGCAGGTGATCGAGGTCGTTGGAAAAAAGGCCGGCGGCGAGAGCAAGGCGGTCACTCCGAGTCCAGCCGCCTCGCCCCAGCCGGTGCTCCAGGACCGTTACCCGGTGCTTGCCGGAGTCTATGGGATCCAGAGCAAGGGCGGCTTGTCGGACGACCAGGCGAAGGCCATTATGGGCTACCTGATAACCCTTCGCGTGCTTGCGGAGAAGCAGTACCAGATCGAAACCGAGTTGAGCGCGCTGTTTACCGCTGACCAGATGGCGCTCCGCCAGCGGACCAGCTTTCGCGACCGTGGCACCGTCTACACGACGCTGCTGTCCCGCTACCTGGAAGCCGGAAAATAACCTCGCCCGTGGCGTCCACCTCCGGCCGGGTGGCCTTTGGGATGGTGGTCGTTTCCCTGGGTCTCGCCGTGTTTACGACCTTGCGACCCGACCCGGGCGGACCGCCCCTGGAGAAGGTCCGGCCTGCCCCACCGCCGGCCACCGGCGCGCCGTCGGACTCCGCGCTCGAGCGCCAGGTTCGCGCCCTGATGATGGCTCAGCAGTATGGTCGGGCACGCGGCGTGTTGCAGGACGCCTTGAGGCGCGAGCCGCGCGACCATGAAGCGCGTCTCCTGTATGCCGAGCTCCTCCTGCAGGAGCGCAATCTCGACGAGTGCGTCGTCGAGTTGAACATGCTGGCTGAATCCGGATTTCGTCCGGCTGCGGTGCATCGCACACTGGGTCGGGCATGGTCTTTTCGCGGCGACCTTCGGCGTGCCGTGTCCCATTTCGAGCGTTGCCTGGCCTTGGATGAGCGCGACGCCCTTTGCCGCCGATGGCTTGCCGACGCCTGCCTGGACCTCGGCAACGCGGGGCAGGCGGTCCGTGAATACGAGAAGGCCCTTTCGTATGCTCCCGGTGACGCGCAGATCTTTAAGTCGCTCGGGCTGGCTTATCGAACCATGAACCGCCTTGACGAGGCGGTGGCCGCCTATCGCGAGGCGGTCTCGCTGGCCCCTCGGGATCCCGCGGCGAACAACGACCTGGCGCGAATTCTTGCGGTTCAAGGAAGGATGGACGAAGCGGTGGCCCAGCTTGACAGGGCCATTGCGGTTCTGCCCAACGAGCAGGTTTTGCGCGCGGTCCTGCGACCAGCCCCCGGCGAGGTGTACGGCGACATCGGCTGCGGGTCTGGCCGCTTCACTTTCGTACTGGCGAAGTGGGTCGGGCCGCGCGGCAAGGTCTACGCCATCGACGTCGACCCGCTGCCGCTCAAGCTCGTGGACGGCTACATTCGCCGCCGTGGCGTGCGCAATGTGGAAATCGTCCGCTCTAAGCCACGCGAGATAGGGATTCCAGACGGCAGCCTGGATCGCGCGCTCATCATCAACGTGTACAACCACGTCGCCGAGGCCGGCGAGGCCACGACGCGTGCCTGGATCGCCTCGGTGGTGCGGACGGTAAAGCCCGGGGGAAAGATTCTCGTGATCGATTCCGCGCTATCGCGCGCGATGCCAGTGGCCCATCTCAAGGCCCATGGCTTCAGACTGGAGCGAGAGGAGCCGCTCCGCGAGGGAGGCTACGTGCTGCTTTTCACCCGGTCCGGGTAGCCTTTACTTCTCGAAAGCCCAGAACCGGCGCCGGCCGGATTGATAGTGGATGCTCACTCGGTCGAAGCGCGTCCGGAGCCGGAAGCCGGCGTCTTTCGCCAGCGATTCATACAGGTTGGGCGGCGGTAGGAACGAGCTCTCGGAGACGATCAACAGCCGGCCGCCCTTCTTCAGGGTATCGTAGATGCTGCGGAATGGGCCATGCGTTCGTGCATAGGCGGAGGGCGGGTCGAAGAGGTGGACGTCGACGATGAGTATCACGTCCGCGACGCCACGCTCGAGGTCGAGCTTTTCCGCACGGCCCTTGTGCGCCACCACGTTGCGAACGCCCTCGCGGGCGGCGCGCCAGGCGACGTAGTCGATCGCTTGTTGGGCCTGGTCCACCGCGAAGACGCGGCCGCCCTTGCCAAGTCGCCGCGCAATTGGCAGTGCGTAGGAGCCCAGTCCGCAGCCCACGTCCACCACCACGCTGCTGCGTTCCAGCGGAGCCAGGGTCGCGAGGATGTCCAGGTCGCCCGGGCGCGGGTTCAAAGGCCCGGTCAACACCTGCCACAAACCGCGGTTTTGTGGCGGGACGTGAGGCGGATGGCCGCGCCGCGGGCAGCTGACCGTGTCCGGACCCTGCGCCACGAACTCCGTGCGGCCGTCAAACGGGCAGACCCCGGCCGCCTTGCGGCCCGCACGCAGGGCCTGCTCGACTCGGCCTCTCGCCTCGCCGCACTTGCAGTCAAGCAGGTACTGCAGCGTATCACGCAGTCCATCGGGGCGCGCCTGGATGTATTCGGCCGCGGCTCGAACCTCGGGCGCACAGTCTGGTTTGTCGCCGAGGAGCAGCTTGCCCAGCGCCCACGAAACGTCGCGCGCGCCGGACCAGGTCTTGCCGTGGATTGCGCGCAGCGGGCCGGCGTCCCCGTTCTGAAGGTACGCGAACAGCGCGTGCATCTGCACGGCGTCGTAGTCGACGAATGTCGGTGGCGCCGGAGCGGTGGCCGGCGGCGGAGGTTGCTAAGCGGTCGGCGTCGGCCCGCGTCTCATGAGCCACGACGCCACGGCAAGCGTCATCGACAGACTGACCAGGAGCAGGATACGCACAAGCGGCACGCCTTGCTTTGTATCCCCGGCGGCGATGAAGGTCAATCCCCTTTCCCCTTGAACCCGACCATGAAGTAGCTTCCTTGCTGGTGAATCCCGCCCTCAGTCGGAACCGTGCTCAGCGGCCTGCGAAGCAAATCGCGGAACCCTGCCTGAGCGAGCATGCGTTCGAGGAATTCGGGGTTCATCACGCCACTGTTCTCGATGATGGCGAATCGGCCGCCGGGCCGCACCGCGCGTCGCACCGAGCGGAGCCACTCCACGACCTCACGATCGGATTTATTGCTGGAAGGTCCGGCCACGATCTGTACGGTAAAGATCGCCACCGCCGCGTCCACCGAGTTTTCGTCGAGGCCAATGCGATTGAGAGGGCAACCCCGTGCCTCCACCCGGAGGCCTGGGTTGCGCCGGGCCACGGCACCCACGAAGTCGAGCAGGTCGTCCTCCACGTCGAGTGCCAGCACGTGGCCCTCGGGCCCCGCCGCCAGAACGCCTGCGAGTAGACGTCTTCGCCAGTGGAGGGGCAGACTGGAAGCGCTCCCAGGTAGGCTCCCGCCAGGTCGGAGAGCCGCTGGGGCAGGCGCTGCCCGTTATCCGCCGCGAACTGCCTCAGGGCCACCCGCAGCCGAACCTGGTTATCCAGGCAATGCAAGGCCTGGCCCGCCGCCATCAACTCGAGCACGTCCGAGCGCCTGGCGAAAAAGTAGTGGTATGCTTCGCGATCCGTCCATCGCTTGAGCGGGGGAACCGCCCGGCCGCGGGCGCTCAGTGTGTCCAGGTAGTGCGAGTAGAGCCGTTTGATCTGGGCAGTGCGCCACATTTTGAGTCGCCCCAGCGCACTCCGCGCGGTTTGCATCGCTTCGGAAGTGGGCTTTTCCACGTACGCCGCGATGGCCCGCTCCGCGGCGGCGAGAATCTGGCGCTCGGTGTCAAACTCATCCGCATAGTGGTGGATTCGGCGGAGAGGCGTCGGGGAGGAAGTGGGCGTTGCTGTCGCGACCACGGGTTGGGTGGTGGGCGCCTCGCGGTGCTGGATGAACATGATAAGGGAAAACAGAATGCACACGCTGCCCATCAATCCGTGCACCCGTTTCACTTCCATGATGTATGCCATGATGTATGTTTGTGTATGTTTGTTGTTCCCAAAGAATACCCCGCCTTCCTGTCTCAATCTTCCCGAGAGTGTCACCCGGCCTTCATCTGGCGCAAGGCACATGAACGGGACGCCATTGCGTAAAACCGCTGGTAGAGGTCGTTCACGGCATGACCACCGGGCCGCCGGGATCGTGGAGGGGGATGCGGGTGGGCAGGCCGATCAGCGCGTAGTCCGGGCTGTCGGTCGTCAGCGTGTACGTGCGCTTCACGCGCCGGTAGGAAAACGGCTTTCCTCCGTTCATCAAGTCCAGCGGCACCCTCCCCAGATATTTGGGCGCCAAAGCGCTCAATTGCGCCGGATACTCCCGGTGATCGAGAAAATACAGGCGCAGCGCGGCCAGAATCTCGGCAGCGCCAAGCAAAGTGCGCGACACTTTGAACTGCGCCATGACCCGCGAGAACTCCAGGCTCATCGAGCCGGCGAAGAGCGATGGACGAAGCCGCTGGGCCAGGCTTGGCTGGGCGTTCTGCCGCGCATGCGCGCCGGCCACGTCGAGCCGCTCCAGAAACGGCCGCACCTCGACGTACTGATTTTGATACAAGATGCGCTCCCGGTTGAGCACCGGGCCTTTCAGGAAAGCGAACAGATTGAGCACCCCCTGCATCGGCGGATTCGTGCCGGACGCCTGAGCCAGCTGGGCCGGCGTGCTGCTCGACAGGACGTTGAACGTCAGCACCGTGAGCGCATACTCGGTGTCCATGTCCTCGAGGAAATCGGTTTCCTTTGCGCCCGCACTTTCCAGGATGGCAAGTACTTTTCGGGTCGTCGGCCCGTCGAGGATATCCGCGGAGAGCAGCTCGACCAGCGGCCAGAGGGCGATGCGCTGGATGGCCACTCCGATCATGAGCTGAATCACCGGTCCCTCGCGCTGCACGCGGAGCCCGTACGCGACGCCCAGCGCGTAGGCTTCTGCGGCCTCGGCGTATTTGCCGTGCATTTCATCGTACATCCCGAGCACCGTGAAATGCTGGCTGATCTTTCGTAGTCCGATATAATTGGGATATGCCGCCATGAGTCCTTTGCTCCAGTCGAGCGGCAGTGTCATGGCCGGCCGGGCCAGTGCGTCGCGCATGACTTTCAGGCCACTTCGCGCGTCCTTTACCTGCCGGGTGAGCCCGCCCGGATGCGTGTTGAGCAGTTTGACAATTTCCGAGCGTTTTCCGACCGAATACTGAGCCAATCCGCAGAGCGCGGCCACCGACGCGCCGGAGGTTCCGTTCACCGCCGAGTCCAGCAGCGTGTATCCGTTGTCGCTGGGCGCGATCTGGTCGCGCGCCTGCAAGCGCGCCACCGCGTTGCGCAGCACCACCTCGGCCGCCGCCCCGTGGGGGTTGGGCACGCGCCACACCAGGAGATAGACCAGCGCGAAGATGCCGAAGAGCGCGCAAGTGCCGCCCACCAGTACGATCCACAGGCGGTTTGGGGAGGGCGCATCGCTCATCCGTGCACCGGTTCCGCGGACGCGTCTCCAATCCTCTGGAGCCGAACGGGGCCGGCACGCGTCTGTCCGATGGCCCTGGCCTGGGCGTTCACGACGCCGCTCGGGGTGGCGACCGTGGCGCTGGCGATTCTTGGGCTCCTGCGACTGAGGAAGGAGGCGACGCGGCGCCGCGAAAATCCCCGCGGATGACCCGGGCCGAGACCTACGAGAGCCTCCGCGAGGAGCGTGCCCGCGCCCTTGCGGAACAGGAAGCCGTCGTGCGGCGCATCGGAACGATGCGCCTCACTGTTTTTCTGCTGGGCGTCGGGGTCGCGTGGCTGTTCAGCAACCATCGGGTCTCTTCCGACTGGCTGATCGCGTGCGTGCTGGCTTTCGTGGGGCTCATCATGCTGCATCGCAGGGTTTTCGAAAAGCGCGAGCGGCTGCGGCGCTCGGTGGAGTTCTACGAGGCCGGCCTGGGGCGCATCGCGGAGGAGTGGGCGGGTCGCGGCGTCACGGGCGAGCGCTTTCTTGATCGCGAGCATCCCTACGCGGATGATCTGGACGTCTTCGGAAAAGGCTCGCTTTTCGAACTGTTGTGTACTGCCCGCACCCGGGGCGGCGAGGCGATGCTCGCTTCGTGGCTGTTGCAGGGCGCCTCTCCGGGGGAGGTGCGCGCCCGCCAGGAGGCCGTGGCCGAGTTGCGTGACAACGCCGTGTTGCGCGAGGACCTGTGGGTGATCGCCGAGCGGCAGTCGATCCTGGACGGGGCGCGGATTTCCGATTGGGGGGCCGGGGAATGTGCCCCCGCGCCGGGCTGGCGGCGGGGGGTGGCCCTGGTACTGGGCGCTCTCTCTTTTGCGGCGCTCGCCTACTGGGCATACGGCGGCAGCCCGCTGTGGTTCCTCGGCCTGCTGGTTCCGGCGCAGTTGTTCGCGCTGGCCGATCGGCCGCTGGTGGCGCGCACCGTCGAGGGGATGGACCGGCCCCGCGAGGACCTGCTGCTGCTGGCCAGATATCTCGAGCGCCTCGAGCGGGAGAGCTTCACCAGCCCGCTCTTGCGCGATCTGCACGAGCGGCTGCCGGGCGCGGCCGCGCGCATTCGCGGGCTGCAGCGGCTGTTTGAATATCTCGAGGCGCGGCGCAATCACTTTTTCGTTTTGTTCGGAATTGTAATGTTGTGGAGTGAGCAATTCTCGTATGCCATCGAGGCCTGGCGCGCGCGCGATGGCAAAGGCCTGGCCGGCTGGGTGGACGCGGTCTCCCGAGTGGAGGCGCTGTGCGCGCTGGCGGGCAACGCGTTTGAGCATCCGGGGCACACGGTGCCGACGATGGTGGAGGGCGCCCCGCTGTTCGAGGCGGCCGCCCTTGGACATCCCCTGATTCCGGCCGCGCGCTGCGTGCGCAACGACGTGGCGCTCGGGGAGCCGCGGCTCTTGCTGGTGAGCGGCTCCAACATGTCGGGGAAGTCGTCGCTGCTCCGCACCGTGGGCGTGAACGCGGTCCTGGCGCTGGCCGGCGCTTCCGTGCGGGCGGCCTCGCTGCGCATCTCCCCGTTGCAAGTGGGGGCCTGCATGCGCATCAGCGACAGCCTGCAAGAGGGAATTTCCCATTTTTACGCTGAGATTCGCCGCATCCGCCAGGTGGTGGACCTGGCGTCCGCGCAAACACCGCTGCTCTTCCTGCTCGACGAGATCCTGCAGGGTACCAACTCCCACGATCGCCGCATCGGCGCCGAGGCCATCGTGCGGACGCTGCTCGAGCGGGGCGCCGTCGGGCTGGTCACCACGCACGACCTCGCCCTGGCGAAAATCGCGGACGACATGGCGCCGCGCGCGGTGAACGTCCACTTCGAGGATCAGCTCGTGGAGGGACGCATGTCCTTTGACTACCGGCTGCGGGTCGGGGTCGTGCAAAAGTCGAACGCGCTCGCCCTCATGCGGGCGGTGGGGCTTGAGGTCCACGCCTGATGAGCAAAAAGTGAGCAGTTCCTGGACTGTTGGCGGGGGCGAGCGGCTGGTATTCTGCTGATAGAACGAAGAGGGGAAACGAAACAATGTCGATTCGCGAGATGCTGGGCAAGCTTTTTGGCCGCAGCGAGCAGCCGACCGTGGTGCGCAAGGAGTCCCGCGCCAAGACCCGCTGGAGCGACGGCACCCGGACCGTGGTCCTCACCAGTGGAGGCGCCATCAACTCCGCCGTCATCGTCGACGTGAACGGTCGCGGCATGCGCTTCCGCAGCCGCGCCCCCATCGCCGTTGGCCAGCGCGTGTCGGTTCGCATGCACTTCTCCGGACGCCGCGAGTATCTCTCCATGAAAATCGTCTGGGAAGCGCTGGCCGACGATGGATTTGAATTCGAATACGGCGCCCGCTACGTCCCCACCATTCCGGGCACCGTACACCTGCTGGAAAACTACACCCAGAAGGTCCTGGCGTCCGCCGCGTAGGGGCTTCTCCCGCAATGGGCGAATTGCCAGGGGATGCACTTCAAAGGCGACGCCCTGCGACGCAACGGCCGGACCGCGGAGGATCGGCTCAATTACGCCTTCGCGCTCCTGGAGATGGCCATCGAGTTGCGGGTCAGTGCCATCGAGCGCGAATTGAAGTGTACGCGCGAGGAGGCGGTGCGCCGCTATCGCGTCGAGTGGGAGCGGGCCCGCGAGAAGAAGGTGACGAATTGGAAGAAGAGCCTCGGCATTGAATGAGCTGAAAGGCTCGCTGGCCGCCGCCGTTCGAGGCATGGATGCGAGCGGAGCGCGTTATGCGGTGATTGGCGGAATTTCCGCGATCGTTCGCGGGGCGCTGCGCCTTACCATGGACATCGACGTTTTGGCCCTGGAGTCCAGCACGGACCTGGAACGATTGCGAGACGCGCTGAAGGCCGAGGCGTTCGTGTCGAGCCGGGAGGAAGCCATCCAGATTGGAGAGATTTCCCTGCTTCGTTTTCAGAGACCGCACGAAGTGGTGTACGTCGACGTGGGGCTGGACGTGCAGATTGGCGCCTCCGAATTCTGCCAGCAGGTTGTAAGCCGTGCGACCATGGAGGACTATCTGGGCATCCAATTGCCGGTCGCCACGCGAGAAGACATTGTCCTGCTCAAGCTGCTTGCCTTTCGTCCGCTTGATCGCGGGGATATGCTTGACATCGTTGAGGGGACACCTGTCCCTCTGGAATGGCCGTATCTGGAGAGCTGGGCGGACCAACTCGGCGTTCGCGGGCGGCTGGAGGAGATTCGGGCCGCCGCCGCCCACCCACTGCCCCCCCACCCACTGCCCCCCCACCCACTGCCCCCCCACCCACTGCCCCCCCACCCACTGAACCGGCAGGGATCCGTGCGCGAGGATTGCGAAGGTGCGGCCCATGAGCCTGTTGACCCGCGCCGAAGAGACGAAATACCAGGAGACCAGCCGCCACGCTGACGTGATGCGCTTCGTGGCGGCCCTTGAAGAGGAAGGCGACCCGCGGCTGGCCGTGACCACCTTTGGGACCAGCCCGCAAGGGCGCGACCTGCCCCTGCTGATTCTCTCCACGAAAGGCGTGTGGACGCCGCGCGAGGCACGCGAGGCCGGGCAGCCGGTGGTGCTGGTGATCAACGGCATCCACGCCGGCGAGGTGGAGGGAAAGGAAGCCTCGCTGATGCTGATCCGCGACCTCCTCGCGGACAGGCACGCGGAAATTCTCGAGCACCTCATCTTGCTTGTCGTGCCGCTGTTCAATCCCGACGGAAACGATCGCATCGATCCGGCCAACCGGAAACTGGATCTGGCGAAACTGGAAGGCCAGATCGGGCCGGACAGCGGCGTGGGGACGCGGGTGAACGCCTCCGGCATCAATCTCAACCGCGATTACGTCCGCCATGACTCGCTGGAAATGCGCCTCTTGCAGACGCACGTGTGCCATCCCTGGGAGCCGCACCTCACCATCGACTGCCATTCCACCAACGGCTCCGTGCACCGCTTCGCGCTCACCTACGATATTCCGCACACGGTGGAGAGCGGGCGCGCGGAGCCCATTGCGTTCATGCGCGATCGAGTGCTCCCCGAGGTGCGCGCGCGGCTGAAAAAGCGCACCGGTATCGATACCTTTTATTACGGGAATTTCGTGGCCGACGAGGGCGGCAGCGGCTCGGGCTGGATGACCTATCCGCACCATCCGCGCTTCGGCAGCAATTATCGGGGCCTTACCAATCGACTGGATCTCTTGCTGGAGACGTATTCCTACCAGCCGTTTCCGGACCGGGTGCGCACGACTTACGAATTTCTCGTGGAGACGCTGGACTGGGTGGCCGGTCACGCGCCCGAGGTGCTCAGCGTGGTGAACGCGTCGCAGGCGCCGCCTTCCCGAATCGCCGTCCGCTATCGCCTGGATTCCCACGAGACGCCCGTGGAGATTCTCACCCGCGAGCCGCGCACCCTCGAGGGAACGCCGACGCAGGTGGACATCCCCCACTTCGCGCGCTTCGTGGGCACCGAAGTGGTGGATCGTCCCTGGGGCTACGTCGTCTCCGACGAGATGGCCGACCGCCTGGCCGCCCACGGTCTCCTCGTCGAGCGCCTGGATGGCGATGCCGATGCGACGCTGGAAATAGCCACCGTGGCCCGCGCCGACACGCACGGCGCCCGCAAGATCCTGGAGGCGTCGGAAGAAACCGAATACAACGCGCACTATCGGGCGGCCACCCGCCGCCTGCCGACCGGCACCGCCGTGGTGCGCACGGATCAGCCGCGCGGCGCCATCGCCGTGTACCTCTGCGAGGCCCGCAGCGATGACGGCGCGCTGGTGAATGGCTTCACGCCCATCGGCGCGGACGGGGAATTTCCGATTTACCGGCTGCTCGCCAGTTTGCCGCTGAAGGGCACGTGATCCCGAAACGCTGAGGTGTTGCGTCTTTCGCTCGACAGTGGCCGCCGCCGTCAGACGGCGTCGGCGGGTCCCGTTGGGTACGTCGTATCCTTTCCCACGAGGCGGACCCAGGAGAGTTGTACGTGCACGCGTTCGTGCAGCCGGGCGTCCGCCGTCCAGAGTTCCGCGCCCAGATCGCGCGCCAGGGCGAGATAGTGCGCGTCGTATGCGGCGGGGAGGCCCAGATCCGCCGCCATCTGAAGCGCGCGCGCATGCAGGCTCAACTCTCGATGGAAACGGATTTTCAAGTGGAAAATGAGGCTGAGCATGTCCTCCGCCTCGTGCCGAGATATTTTCCCGGCTGCCACGTAGCGGTAGAGTGCATTGGTCACCTCGTAGGCGAGCAGCAAAGGCGCGGCCGGGACAATGCCCGCGCGTTTCCACGAACGCCAGGCGGCGTCGGCCGGGGACGCCGCGCCGTCCCATGCCATTCGCATGACAAAGCTCGCGTCAAGGCAGATGGAAGTCTGCATCCCGCTCGTCCCTCGTTTCTCGAATGACGTCGGCCGGATCCGCCATGGGGCGCCGTTCGACGAGACGTCGGCCGAAACGATGCAGGTTGTCGAGGGCATCTTCCCAATCGAGCGGCGTCTGCGCGGCGACCAGTTTCTGATAGTCCGCCATTGACATGAGCACGGCCTGAGGCTTCCCACCGCGCTCCACGATGACCCTTTCCTCCCGTGTCGCCACGTCCCGCAGGAGTTCACCAAAGTGCACCCGCGCCTCGGTTGCGCTGACCTTCCGTTCATGGGCCATGCCCACACCGCCAATCAATCAAATACTCAATCGATTGATTGGCGGATTCTCCGAGAGTTCCTGCGGCCCGACTGGCGACAGCGGCCGTGGCTCCCGGCGTGGCAATTACCGGCGCAACGTCGCTCGCTGAGAAAGAGGCGGACGCGAGCAAAAAAAGACCGCCCGAACAGGCGGTCTTTTTTTTCGCGCCAGTGTGACTACGCGCTGTACGACCCCGCCGTGACGTTTCCGCCGTGGCCGGTCCAGTTGGTGTGGAAGAACTGGCCGCGCGGCTTGTCCACACGCTCGTAGGTGTGCGCCCCG
>VGFD01000117.1 GCA_016868975.1 Armatimonadota bacterium
ACACCGAGGAAACACTGCGCGCGCTTTACGAGAAGGCGTATGCCGACGAGCCGTTCGTGTGGCTGCTTCCGGCCGGGCATACCGCCACCCTGCGGCACGTGGTGCACACCAACCGCTGCGCCCTCAGCCTGCATCCCGTGCCGCAGCGCAAGCACCTGATCGTGGTGAGCACCATCGACAATCTTGTGAAGGGCGCCGCGGGGCAGGCCGTGCAGAACATGAACGTGCGCTTCGGGCTGGCCGAGACGGCGGGTCTCCTGTGAGCCCGGCCGTCATCAAGGTCGGCGGCAACGAGCTGGACGACCCCCAGTTCCTCGACCGCCTGGCCGAGGCCGTCGCCGCACTTCCCCAGCGCCCGGTGATCGTCCACGGCGGCGGGCGCGGCACCTCCGGACTGGCCGAGCGCCTGGGCTTGCAGTCGCGCTTCGTCGACGGCCTGCGAGTCACCGACGAGGCCACCCTCGAAGCCGCCGTAATGGGACTGGTGGGAATGGCCAGCGTGCGCCTCGTGTCCGCGCTGAGCGCCGCGGGAATTCCCGCGCTGGGACTGTGCGGCGCCGACGCGCGGCTCGTCGTGGCCACGCGGATGGTCCACCCGGCCGGCGACCTGGGCCGCGTCGGCACGCCCGTGCGCGTGGATGCGGAAGGCCTGGGCCGACTGCTGGAGGCCGGGTTCGTCCCCTGCCTCGCCCCCATCTGCGCCGGAGACGATGGCGGCACGCTCAACGTCAACGCCGACACGGTCGCCCAGGCGGTGGCCGCCGCCCTGCAGGCGAGCGCCCTGGTGATGCTCACCAACGTCCCCGGCGTGAAAGCCGATGGGGACGTGCTTGGCAGGCTCACGCCCGAGACTGTGGAATCGCTCATTTCCTCCGGCACCATCCAGGGCGGGATGATTCCCAAGACCCGCGCCGCGTGCGCCGCACTGGCCGCGGGCGTGGCGAAAGTATTGATCACCGACCTCGACGGCCTGCGCGCCGGACGCGGCACGGAAATTATCTCTGGAGTTACGCAATGCAGCACGAGCGACTGATCGCCAGCGACGCCAACGAGGACATCGTGGCCCTCGAACAGCGCTACCTCGCGCCCACCTACAAGCGGGCGCCGGTCGTCTTCGTGCGCGGCGAGGGCGTCCATCTCATCGACGCCGAGGGCAACAAATATCTTGATTTTCTGGCCGGCATCGCGGTCAACGTCCTGGGCTACAATGACCCGGATATTCTGGCCGCCATCGACACCCAGTCGCGCCGCCTGCTGCACGTCAGCAACCTGTTCCACACGGTGCCGCACGCGCTGCTGGCACGCGACCTTTGCGAGTCAAGCTTCGCAGACCGGATATTTTTCTGCAACAGCGGGACCGAGGCCAACGAGGGCGCGCTGAAATTCTCCCGCAAAAAAGCGCGCGCCATCCAGCCCGAAAAAACCGAGATCGTGGCCTTTTCCAACGCCTTTCACGGGCGTACCATGGGCGCCCTGGCGGTGACCGCGAATCCCAGGTATCGCGAGCCGTTCGAGCCTCTGGCCGGCGGTGTGAAATGGGCCGCCTTCAACGACGAGGCCTCGGCGCGCGAGGCCATCGGCAAGAACACCGCGGCGGTGATCGTCGAGCCGGTGCAGGGGGAAGGCGGGATTATTCCAGCTACCCCGGAATTTTTGCGGCTGCTCCGCGCGCTTTGCGACAAGTTCCAGGCAGCCTTGATTTTTGACGAAGTGCAGTGCGGCCTGGGTCGGACCGGAAAACTGTGGGCGCACGAACATTTCGGAGTAACCCCGGATATCATGACGCTCGCCAAGCCACTGGGCGGCGGCCTCCCCATTGGCGCCGTCCTCATGACCCAGGCGGTGGCCGACGCCCTTGAAGCCGGCGACCACGGCAGCACGTTCGCCGCGAGTCCTTTCGTCACGTACGTGGCGCGCGCGGTATTCAGCAAAATCCACGACGCGGAGTTCATGGAGAACGTGCAACGCACCGGCCAGCATTTGAAAGCGGCGCTGGAGTCGCTGACCGGGCCGGTGGCCGAAGTCCGCGGCCTGGGGATGATGTGGGGCGTGCGGCTCGAAGCCTCGGTGACCGCCGCGGACGTGGTGGCCGCGTGCTTGAAGCGCGGTCTGGTCATCGGCTCGGCGGGCGACAACACGCTGCGCATCGTGCCACCCCTGGTGATTGAGGAGCATCACGTGCGAGAAGCCGTGGACGTCATCGGGCAGTCCTTGAAAGCGCCGGTTCCCGCATGATCGGCGAGAGCGTCATCACCGTGCGCAACGCGAGGGTGGCGGACGCGGCGGCCATCACGGCGATGGTGAACCGCTACGCCGACGACGGGCTCATGCTCCCCAAAACCCTGATGGAGGTGTACGAGCACGTCCGCGAATTTGTGGTGGCCGTCGACGAAGACAACCAGGTGATCGGATGCGGCGCCCTGCGCATCATGGGTATCGACCTCGCCGAAGTGCGCTCGCTGGCCACCGTGCAGGAAGCCCAGGGCCGCGGCGTAGGCAGCCGCATCGTGGAAGCCCTGCTGGACGAGGCGCGCACGCTCGGCCTGCACCGGATTTTCGCGCTCACCTACCAGATCAAGTTTTTTGAGCGGCTCGGTTTCCGAATAGTCGAGCGCCACGGATTTCCCGAAAAAGTATGGGCCGACTGCAAGGACTGCCGCAAGCGCAACTGCTGCGACGAGACGGCGATGATTCGTTTCCTGTGATCATTGGCGGTTTCCAGGCCTGCGGCGTGCACGCCGGGCTGAAGGCGGACAACGCGCTCGACTTCGCGCTCATCACCGCGGACGGGCCGGCCGCGGGCGCCGCGATTTTCACCCGCAATTTAGTGCAGGCCGCGCCGGTGGTGTTCGATCGCGCGCTCATGAAGCGGGCCGCGGGCAACATCCGCGCCGTCGTCATCAACAGCAAGAACGCGAACGCGTGCACCGGCGCGCAGGGAGACCGAGACGTGGCACGCACGGCGCAGCTCGTGCGGCGGGCGCTGTCCTTGCCGGAGGAAGCGGGCGTTTTCGTGATGAGCACCGGCGTCATCGGAGTGCCTTTGCAGATGGAGCGGATCGAGGAAGGCATCCGCAAGGCCGTCGAGTGCGCGCGCCCGGAGGGCCTGTCCGACGTGGCGCGCGCCATCATGACCACTGATACGCGTCCGAAGACAGCGATGGCAACCTGTGGAGACGTGCGTCTCGCGGGCGTGGCCAAGGGCGCCGGCATGATTCATCCAGACATGGCGACGATGCTCTCGGTGATTCTCACGGACGCGGCGCTCACCCCCGAAGTCTTGACGACGGTACTTGGCTACGCGGCCGACCGCTCATTCCACTGCATCAGCGTGGACGGGGACACCAGCACCAATGACACTCTGCTGGTGCTGGCCAGCGGCCTGTCCGGGGTGGCCCCGCCGCTCGAGCAGTTCCGCGACGCGCTCACCACGGTCTGCATGGATCTGGCCCGCCAGATCGCGTTCGACGGCGAGGGCGCCAGCAAGCACGTCACCATCCACGTGAAAAATGCCGGCTCGTTCGACGCCGCGCGGCGGGTGGGCCGCGTGGTGGCCACCTCGCCGCTCGTGAAGACCGCGCTGTACGGACGCGACGCGAACTGGGGTCGGGTGCTGGCCGCCGCGGGACGCGCGCAGGTTCCGTTCATTCCGGAGCGGGCGAGCCTCCATTTCGGCGGCTTGAAGGTCCTCGAGGACGGGCGCCCGTTACCGCTCGACGAAGCGCGCGCGCTGGAGATTCTCTCCGAGCAGACCATTTCCATGCACCTCGACCTGGGCGGCGAGCCCGGCGAGGCGACCGTGTGGACCTGCGACTTTTCGCACGACTACGTTACAATCAACGGTGCTTACCGGACCTAGCCCATGCGGGCGGCCGGGGTATGTCCTCGGTGAATTTTCACGCAGGAGGGACCATGCGATCAACGCTGCTGGTGGTGGGAGGCGCGGGCTACGTGGGAAGCGCGGTCGCCGCGGCCTTGATGCGCGCCGGTCACCAGGTGCTGATCTACGACAACTTGAGCCACGGCCATCGAGAGGCGGTCCCCGCGGGCGCGGACCTCATCGTGGGGGATCTGGAGGATCGCGACGCCCTCGACCGGGTTTTCCGCGGCGCGCGCATCGACGCGGTGCTGCACTTCGCCGCGCTGATCGAGGCAGGCGAGTCGATGCAGGTGCCGGAACGCTATTTCCGCAACAATACGGCAAATACCATGGGCTTGCTGGAAGCAATGATCGCGCACAACGTGCGCGCCATGGTATTTTCCTCAACCGCCGCGGTGTACGGAATTCCGGAGCGGATGCCGATTCAGGAAGAGGATCGGCTGGCGCCCATCAATCCGTACGGCGAATCCAAGCTCATCGTCGAGCGCATGCTGCACTGGCACAATATTACTCGGGGACTGCGCTACGCCTGCCTGCGCTATTTCAACGCGTGCGGCGCGACCTCTGAGCGCGGCGAGGATCACGCGCCGGAATCCCACCTGATTCCGCTGGTGCTTCGGGTGGCGCTGGGAAAACGGGATTCAATCGCGATTTTCGGAAGCGACTACGAGACCCCGGATGGCACGTGCGTCCGGGACTACGTTCACGTGGAAGATCTTGCCGCTGCGCACGTGCTTGCCCTGGAAGCGCTGCAGAGGCAGGAGCAGAAAAGTGCCGACCCGTCGGAAAGCCGCATGATATACAACCTGGGAAGCGGGACCGGCTATAGCGTGCGCCAGGTGGTGGAAGTGGCTCGCGCGGTGACCGGGCATCCCATTCCCGCGGAGGAGTCGCCCCGGCGTCCGGGAGATCCCCCAGTGCTGGTGGCCAGCGCGGAAAAAATCAAGCGAGAGCTGGGCTGGCGCCCCCGCCACGGGGAGTTGCAGACCATCGTGTCAAGCGCCTGGGACTGGCACCGCGCGCATCCGGACGGATATCGCGCGTAGGTGAGCGCCTAATCGAAATCCGTGGGCGTGTCGGGATGGCGCAAGTATTCGAACATGCGGTGGATCTGTGCCTCCGTGGTTCGCTGCACCGAGACCTCTGGCAGGTTATCCTCGCTGAAAAAACCCACCTCGGTGGTTTCCATGCTGGGCGTCGCCTCGCCGCCGGTGATCTCGCACAGCACGAAGATCTTGTACGAGTGAAAAATCGACGGGGGATGCGCGTGGCGGCTTCGGTCGTAGAATGCCAGCACCTTGATGGCGCGAGTCTGGAAACCGGACTCCTCGACGATCTCGCGGGTCACTGAAGTGCTCAGCGGCTCGCCCACGTCCGCCCAGCCTCCGGGCAGAGTCCACAGGCCATCCTGCTTTTCGCGGACCATCAAGATCTTGCCGTCGCGGAAAACCACCCCGCGCACGTCCACTTTCGGGGTGGCGTAGCCCTTCTCGTGCTCGAACAGCGGGCCCACTTTTTCAGCCGGCCAGTCCAGGTTGTGGCCCAGCATTTCCCTCGCGATTTCGCGTACCTGCTCGAAACGCATGCGGTCGTAAGGATCGCGCGCGAAGGTGAGCCCGTTCTGCGCGATGGTTTCCAGTTGCCGTGCCCAGTGAAGCCAGCGCGGTTCTTCCATCGCCGGCGATGATTCCACGGAAATGAAGAGGCCCCCTGTGGTTTGATCCACTGAGGGGCCTCAGTCTGGGAGAGAGAGGAAGAGTGTTTTTTGTTGTGGCCTCATCATAGCCGGTCGCCAAATCTGGCGCCGTGCCCACGGTCACGCGTCTCGAGTGGCCGCCATCACAGGAAGCGGCGTCCAAAACACGGAATCATTGGGCATGCGCCGCATCCTTCACGTCGACATGGACGCCTTCTACGCGGCGGTGGAGCAGCACGACCGCCCGGAACTGCGCGGCAAGCCGGTCATCGTCGGCGGCAGCGAGCGCAGCCGCGGCGTGGTGTGCACCGCGTCCTACGAGGCGCGCGCGTTCGGAGTCCGCTCCGCGATGCCCACCAGCCGCGCCATCCGCCTGTGTCCCCAGGTGATCCGCGTCGATCCCCGCCTTTCCCGCTACCGCGAGGTGTCGCGCCAGATCATGGAGATTTTCGAGGCGTACACGCCGCACATCGAGCCGCTCTCCCTCGACGAGAGCTTTCTCGACCTCAGCGAGTACTGCGCCCAGACCGGGCGCACCGCCGCCGCCGTGGCGCGCGAGATCAAGCAGGCCGTCCGCGAGCGGACCGGCCTCACCGCGTCGGCCGGCGCCGCGCCCAACAAGCTGGTGGCCAAGATCGCCTCGGATATCCGCAAGCCCGACGGCATCGTGGTGGTCCCCCCCGAGCGCGTGGTCGCGTTTCTGGCACCCCTGCCCGTCGAACGCCTGTGGGGCGTGGGCCCGGTCACGGCACAGCGGCTGCACGGATTGGGCCTGCGCACCATCGGCGATCTCGCCGCCCGCCCGGTCGACTGGCTGGAAACCCACCTGGGCCGCAGCGGACCCTTCTTCCACAGCCTCGCGCTGGGCCAGGACGATCGCCCGGTGGTGTGCGGGCACGAGCCGCAGAGCCTTTCCGCCGAAACCACTTTCGCGCAGGACGTCGAGAGCGTCGACTTTGCGCTCGATGAAATGGCCGAGCAGGCCGACGAAGTGGCCCGCCGCCTGGAGCGTCACGGATACGTCGCCCGCACGGTCACCATCAAGGCACGGTATCCGGATTTTTCCACGGTCACCCGGAGCGTCAGCACCACCCGCCTCGTCTCGGGCGCGCGGCCCATCTTCAAGCTTGCGCGCCACCTGCTGCTGGAAAAAACCGAGTTTCCGACGCGGCCCCTGCGGCTGGTCGGCGTCAGCGTGTCCGGGCTGGTCGAAAAGGACCGCCCGCTGCAGCTCGAGCTCTGGCCCGAGGAGGCGGTGCTGGCTTGATGGCCTACGAGGTGGCGGCCACCTGCGCGTTCGGGCTGGAAGGCGTGGTCGCCCGCGAGTTGAAGGCGCTCGGCTACACGGACGTGCGCCAGGACAACGGCAGCGTGTCGTTCCAGGGAGACCTGGAGGCGGTCTGCCGCGCCAACATGTGGCTCCGCTCGGCCGATCGCGTGTGGATTCGGCTGGCGCGCTTTCCGGCCGCCACGTTCGACGAGCTGTTCGAGGGGACGAAGGCGGTGCCGTTCGGAGACCTCTTTCCCCGGGATGCCACCTTTCCGGTCGATGCCATGTCCCACGGCTCGCAGCTCACCAGCCTGCCCGCCTGCCAGGCCATCGTGAAGAAGGCCGCCGTGGAGTCCATGAAGCGCAAGCACCGGGTGGACTGGTTCGCCGAAACCGGCCCCACGCACCGCATCCGCGCCTCCATCGTGAACGACGTGTGCACCCTCGCGCTCGACACCAGCGGCGCCGGCCTGCACAAGCGGGGATATCGCACGCTTACCGCCGAGGCGCCGCTACGCGAGACGCTGGCCGCCGGGATGGTGCTGCTCTCCGTGTGGAACGCGGAGCGCGCGTTTGCGGATCCGTTCTGCGGCTCCGGCACGATCGCCATCGAAGCCGCGTTTATTGGCTTGAAGCGCGCCCCCGGCCTCTGCCGCGAGTTCGCTTCCGAGCACTGGCCGATGGTGGGCCGCAAGCGCTGGGCAGCCGTCCGTGCCGAGGCCGAGGAAATGTTCGACCGCGCCACAAAACTTGCCATCCACGGCTCGGACGTCGACGGCGACGTGCTGAAAATGGCCCGCTATCACCTGAAGGCGGCCGGCCTGGACGAACGGGGGATATTTTTCGAGCGCAAGGACGCCACCGAGTTCCGCAGCCAGAAAAAATACGGAGTGATGGTGACCAACCCGCCGTACGGCGAGCGCCTTTCCGAGCGGCGCGAGATCGAGCCGATCTACCGCGCGTTCGGCAAGGCGGCCGCGGCGCTCGACACCTGGTCCATCTACGTGCTCACCACGCATCCGTCGTTCGACCGCCTCTTCGGCCAGTCGGTGGTCCGCAAGCGCAAGCTCTACAACGGCCTGCTCCCCTGCACCTATTACCAGTTCGTGGGGCCCAAACCAAAAACATAGCCTGACGTCTCTTCCGAAAACGGGGCGCGAAACGATCCGAATTATCCGGGGCCGATTTGCACCGACCCGCGACGTACACCTGGTCGACGAATTCACCCACCTGAGGAATCAGCTCGACTTCGCCGCGGAACCCCCTCCGGAAGGGGAGGATTCGTGCGAGGAGAAGCATCGCGTCATGGCAGAAGCAAACGCCCTGGCGGTCGGGATCGCGTGGTACGTGGTCTTTTTGTTTTCGACGGTGCTGCACGAGGCGTCGCACGCGTTGGCCGCCAAGCTGGGCGGGGACGACACCGCCGAGCGCGGCGGGCAGGTCAGCCTCGATCCCCTCCCCCACATCCAGCGCGAGCCGTTTGGGATGGTGCTGGTGCCCATTCTGTCGTTTTTCAGCGGGGGCTGGATGATCGGCTGGGCGTCCACGCCCTACGACCCCTGGTGGGCCGACCGCTATCCCCACCGCGCCGCCCGCATGGCGCTGGCCGGACCGCTGGCCAACCTGCTCATCGCGGTGCTGGCCGCGGTGGCCTTGCGGGTGGGCATGCACCAGGGGTGGTTCGTATCCGACATTCAGAGCTTCGACCACCTGGTGCGCGCGGTGAACGGCACGCCGCAAGCCCTCGCACAAATGCTGAGCATCGCGTTTTGTTTGAACGTCTTCCTGTTCGCGTTCAACCTGATGCCCTTGCCGCCGCTGGACGGCTCCGGCGTCATCGGAATGTTCATGTCGGAGAGCGCGGCGCGCCAGTGGCAAAACACAATGCGACAGCCGGCGCTGCTGATGGGCGGCATTCTCATCGCATGGCTGCTCTTCGGCAAGGTGGCCCTTGCGGTGCTGCTCTTCGCCCTTGAGCTGGCGGGGCTGAGATGACGGCAACGCACAGCGACACCCGGGTTCTCGACGGCAACCGCGTGGCGCGCGACATCAAGCAGCGTATCGCCCGCCGCCTGGAAGGGATGGCCTGCCGGCCCGGTCTGGCGGTGGTGCTTCTCAAGGCCGGAGCGGCATCGCGGAAATACGCCGAGGCCAAGGTGAAATCGTGCCGCGAGGTCGGCATGGATTGCACGGTGCACGATCTTTCCGACGATTTGCGACCCGCCTCGCTGCACGAGCGCATCCGCGCCCTGGCGGCAGACCCGGCGGTACACGGGCTGTTCATCGAGCATCCCCTGCCCGCTGAAGTCGACCCCATCGAGTTGTACGCCCAGATTCCCGCTGACAAGGACGTCGAGGGGATCAGCCATCAAAACCTCGGCCGCCTGCTGCTGGGCGCGCCCAACATGGTCGCCTCCACAGCGGCGGCGTGCATGGCAATCCTTGATTTCTACGAGGTGCCGCTGGCCGGCCGCAAGGCCGTGGTGGTCGGGCGCAGCAACATCGTCGGCAAGCCTCTGGCCGTCCTGCTCCTGGCGCGAGACGCCACCGTGACGGTGTGTCACTCGCGCACGGCGGACCTGGCCGCCGAGACGCGGCAGGCGGACGTGCTGCTGGTGTCCATCGGGCAGACCCGCCACATCGGTCCCGGCCACGTGCGCGAGGGCGCGTACGTGGTCGACGTGGGGATCAATTTCGAGCAGGGACGCATGGTGGGCGATGTGGATTATCACGGGGTGCTGGACAAGGTGGCCGGAATTACTCCGGTGCCCGGCGGCGTGGGACCGGTGACTACCGCGATGCTGCTTTCCAACCTCGTCGAGACGGCATCGCGCCAGTCTGGTATGCGCGGCACTGTCTGCTGAAATTGTGCTGGCAATCCTGGCCAGAGAGGCTCCTGGACCGCTCGTCGCGGGCTTTCCAGCGCGTGATCCGCATCACGAGCCCGCGACAATTTCGTTACACTTTCGAAAACTATCACGACAGGGCCGTCGCATGATGGGCTTATGCAAAGCGTCCGTCTGGAACCCGCCCCCGAGTCGCGGCGCGGCAGCGTAAGCGCGGCGCGCATCCTCCTGGTGGAGGACGACGCGGAAATCCGCTCGTTCGTCCGCCACTACCTGGAAGAAGCCGGCTACCAGGTCGAAGCGGTGCGCGAAGGCCGTCAGGCCCTTGATCCCACGAGCCGCGACGTGGACCTCGTCATGCTCGACGTCAATCTGCCGGACGTCGACGGCCTGGAGATCATCCGCCGCCTGCGCGCCACTGGCAGCCTCACGCCCATCATCGTCGTCTCGGGCCGCGAGGAGGAGAGCGACCGGGTGAGCGGCCTGGAGGTCGGCGCGGACGACTACGTGTGCAAGCCGTTCCGCCCACGCGAGCTGCTGGCCCGCATCCGCGCGCTGCTGCGGCGGGCCCGCATGCCCGCGGCGGGCAGCCGGGTGGCCGGTCCCCTGCTCATCGACCCGGACGCGCGCCGCGCCTGGCTCGACGGGCGGCCGCTGGATCTGACGCCGCTGGAATATCACTTGCTGCGCACGCTGGCCGGCACGCCCGGCAAGAATTTCACGCGCGAGGAATTGCTCGACCTGATCTGGGGAGACGCATTTCTCGGCGAAACTCGTCGGGTGGACCTCCTGGTCAGCAAACTGCGCGCCAAGCTTCGCCCGGCTGGCGGAGAAGATCTGATTCGATCCGTATGGGGAGTTGGATATCGCTATGAAGCCTGAAATGTCACTGCGCGCCCGCACCGCGCGCTCAGCCAGCTTGACGATTCTCAAGCGCGCGAAGAAATTGCCGGCAGCCGCGCGGATCTTTCCGAGCTGCTGGGCGCGCCGCCCCGCTGGCTGGCCTATCCGTACGGCCGCCCTCAGGACGTGGGAGAGGTGGCGCCGCAACTGGCCGAGGAGGCGGGCTACGACGGCGCCTTCACCACTGTCCCGGGCGCGGTGGATCCCGCGGACAGCCGCTACCGCGTGCGGCGCGTGGAATTTGTCGAATTGATTATGATGCAAGACGGATCACTCCAGCAGAAAGCGCGCGAGGCATTCGGCGTGTGAGCCCTCGGGTCGGGTTGGTGCAAGGGAACACGACGGCATTTGGGGGCGCGCCGGTAAATGCGGCGCGGCACGTCGAGATGGTGGCGGACTTTGTGGACGCCGTTCCCATCTGGCTCGAGACAGGACCCGATGTGGTGGCGCACGGCAATGGCTGGCGAGTGCGCGGCATCGACGAGCGCCAGGTGGCCGATCGCTTGATCGCGCTGGCCCGCGGCCAAAAATTGCAGGGGTTGCATCTGTACGGCGCGTTTGGATATCCGCTGGCGGCGGTCGCGGCGGCCCGGTTCTTGTGCTTGCCGCTTATTGTGTCCCTGCGAGGAAGTGACATCAACCTCGGCCTGTACGGCGGTGCGACGATGCTCGAGGCGGCTTCGGCGGCAACGGTAATGACAGTTCTGAGTCCATTCCCAGAGAAACTGGTGCGTCGGTTGTTTCCTCCCCACGGGCCGGTGATAACGGTGCCCATCATGGTCAACGAATCGGATTTTTCGGGGGGCGTCGCCAGAGTGCCGCTGGAGCGCCCGATCATCGGGTGCGTGGCGGAATTTCGCCGCATCAGCGGTCTCGACGTTTTGCTCGACGCCTTTCAGATGCTGCGGCGGCCGGCGTCTCTCTTGCTGGTGGGGCCACTCAATCCGCTGGAGGCGGCGTATTATTCCCGCGTGCTCCACGACCGAGAGCGGATATTTCGCACGGGTACCGTGCCGCATGCGCGCGTGCTGGAATATGTGCGAGCGTGCGACCTGATGGTGTTCCCCTCGATGGCGGAGGGAGGATTACCCAACAAGATCCTGGAGGCGATGCTGTCCGGCGTGCCGGTCATCGCGTCGCGGGTGCACGGAATTCTGGAGGGTATCGAGAACGGCGTGAACGGGCGGCTCGTGGAGCCGCGCAATCCCTCGGCGCTGGCGGCCGCCATCGAGGAGGCGCTGAAGTATCCGCGGATGGCCCGCGGGTGGGCGCTCGAGGCGTCCGGGCAGGTTCGCGCGAGGTACACGCTTGCGGCGGAAGAGGCGGCCTGGCGCGAGGTGTATCGCGCGGGGGGAATCCTTTAATAAAAA
>VGFD01000118.1 GCA_016868975.1 Armatimonadota bacterium
ATACCCAGGTCCGACTTCTGGATGGCCTTCTCGATGGCGCTCATCAGCGACCTGTCAAAGGGCTGCAATTGCAGCATGCGCGGCTCCGGCACGGAGACAGTGGCCACCTGGTTGATGGGCATGGAGGAGCCGTAGGCGTCCACGTGGATGCGGTCGAGGAGCGCCGGACTGGCGCGCCCGGTGCGAATGGTGGTGAAGTCCTTCTTCAGGTGATCGAAGGCTTTCTTCATACGCTCTTCGGTATCGGTGAATACGGATTGGTCTACCATCGCACGAGCCTCCTTCTTACTATCTACTATCGCGATTGCGCCCGGCGGCCTCGGAACGCACGACGGTCCCGATGTTCTCGCCGAGCACGATTTTCTTGATGTTGCCGTAAACCTCGCTGTTGAACACGAGAATGGGCAGGTTGTGATCCCAGCACAGGGAAACCGCGGTGGAATCCATCACCTTCAGGCCTTTCTGGATGACCTCGCCATATGAGATCTCCGGAAACTTGATGGCATCCGGATACTTCTTGGGATCCTTGTCGTACACGCCGTCCACCTTGGTGGCCTTGAAAATGGCGTGCGCGTTGATTTCCAGCGCGCGCAGCGCGGCGGTGGTGTCGGTGGTGAAGAACGGGTTGCCGGTGCCCGCCGCGAAAATGACCACGCGGCCCTTCTCCATGTGGCGCACCGCGCGGCGCCGCAGGAAGGGCTCCGCGACCTGCTGCATGACAATCGCGGTGAGCACGCGGGTCTGCACCCCGATGTGCTCCAGCGCGTCCTGCAGGGCCAGGGCGTTCATGACGGTGGCAAGCATCCCCATATAGTCGGCGGTGGCGCGGTCCATGTTCGGTGCAATGCGGCCGCGCCAGATATTTCCGCCGCCCACCACCACCGCCACCTCGACGCCGATGTCGCGCAATTCAAGAACTTCGCGAGCGTAGCGCTCGACGACCGTCATCTCGATGCCGAAGGGCTTTTCACCAGAAAACGTCTCACCGCTCAGCTTGAGCAGGATGCGCCGATACTTGATGCCATCGGATGGGGCGGAGTCAGGCATGGAACTTCCTCAGACGGCGCCCGCGCGGCCCCTGAAAAGGCCGCGCGGGCACGCGGGGATTTTTACAGGTCGGGTTCCAGGTGGAGTCTAGGCCTCGCCCAGCACGAAGCGGGTAAAGCGGCGCACGACGATGTTCTCGCCGAGCTTGCCGATGGACTCCTTGACGTGCTCGCCGACGGTCTTCTTGCCATCCTCGGCGCGGACGTAGACCTGGTCTAAAAGGCAGACCTTTTCGAAGTACTTGGCGACTTTGCCTTCCGCGATCTTGTCCACGAACTCGGGCTTCTTGCCTTCCTCAATGGCGATCTGGCGGTAGCCTTCCTTCTCCTTCTCCAGGGCCTCGGGCGGGATCTCGCTGGCCGAGACGAAGGTGGGCGACATCGCCGCGACGTGCATGGCCAGCTCCCGGGCGAGCGCCTTGAAGCCGTCGGTCTTGGCGACGAAGTCGGTCTCGCAGTTGAGCTCGAGCAGCACGCCAATCTTGCCGCCGGTGTGGATGTAGGCCTCGATGAGACCCTGCGAGGTCACGCGGTCCTTCTTTTTGTCGGCGGACGCGATGCCTTTCTGACGCAGGAAGTCCATCGCCTTCTGGACGTCGCCTTCGTTGTTCGCGAGGGCGTCGCGACAGGCCATCATGCCCGCGCCGGTCTTCTCGCGCAGTTCCTTGATCATGGTCGTGGTGATTTCCACTTCAGGTTTCCTCCGTGTGCTCTGGGGGGTCGGGGGGGCGCCGAAGGCGACTCCCCCTGGATCCGATCCGATTTTGGGGGCGCCGAAGGCGACTCCCGTTGTTGAAAATTGTGAAAAAGCCCGGCCGGCTCGCTACGGTTGAAATCCGCCGAACCGACCAGGCTTGCAGCCCGGAATTAAGCCGGGGTCTCGGTCTCGGCGGCGGCGGGGGCCGCTTCGAAGTACTCCGGCGCGTAGGTTGCCTCGGCCGGCACATAGGTCTCGGCGAGGTACTCGCCCTCGGCGTATTCGGCCACGGCGGGCTGCGCGGCGGGCTCGCTGAGATCCCGCTCCTCGTCGGCGGTGACGATGGCCAGCGTCACGCCGCCCTCGTCCTCTTCCATGGCGATGCGCGCCTCTTCAGGCATCTCCGCTTCCAGCTCCGCCTTCGCTTCGAGGACGGCGTCCGCCATCTTGCCGGTCAGCAGGCGGACGGCGCGGATGGCGTCGTCGTTCCCCGGAATCGGATAGTCGATGAGGTCCGGATCGCAGTTGGTGTCGACGATCGCGACCACCGGCACGCCCAGCTTGCGGGCTTCCAGGATGGCGATGTGCTCCTTGCGCGGATCGATCACGTAGATCGCCCCCGGCAGATCCGGCATGTTCTTGATGCCGCCCAGGTAGCGGTTCAGCTTGGTGAGCTCGTCGGTGAGACGCTTGATTTCCTTCTTGGGAAGGTAGTCCATCTCGCCGGAGTCACGCATGCGCTCGAGCTTCTTGAGCCGCTCGATGCGCTTGGAGATGGTCTTGAAGTTGGTCAGCATGCCGCCCAGCCAGCGCTGGTTGACGAAGTACTCGCCGCAACGCTCGGCGTCTTCCTGGACGGCCTCCATGGCCTGCTTCTTGGTGCCGATGAACAGGATCGGCTTGCGGCTCTTCACAACTTCCTTCACGAAGTTGTAGGCCTCTTTGACCTTCACCACCGTCTTCTGGAGATCGATGATGTAGATGCCGTTGCGCTCGGTGAAGATGTAGCGCGCCATCTTGGGATTCCAGCGCCGGGTCTGGTGCCCGAAGTGAACCCCTGCTTCGAGAAGCTGCTTCATCGAAACAATAGCCATAGTAATACCACCTTTCGGGTTGCTTAGAGTTCCGCCGCCCTTTCAAACCTGCCATCAACCCCACGAGGGGCGACCCGGGCAGGAATCCCAGGCGTGTGTAATGGCGTCGTGACCCGCGTTTGACGCATCTTGACGGGGGCGCCGGAAAAGCGCCCAAAGGAGTATAGCATGGGGCCCCACGCAGCGCAAGCAGGAATTCCCGCCCCCCGCTTACCCGTCCCCCCGCTTACCCGTCCCCCCGCTTACCCTCCAACAGGGAGAACGCGCTCCGCCGGGAAACACTCCGCCATCTCAGACCACACGATCGGAGTCGTCGTGAAGCGCCTAGTTCTCCTGGTAAGCCTTGTCCTCAGCCTTGCGTGCGCGGCGGTCGCAGAGACCGGCTCGCCCCTCATCCCTCGCATCGACGAGCTGACCGGGCTGGTGCCTCGCGTCTCGTCGTCAGTGCTGGTGGCGAACGGGCCATTCCCCCTGCCCGCCCTTGCCGCTTCTCAGGTGCCGCTGAAGGGGGTCCCCAAGGAGGCGCAGTTTCGCGCGCTGGCGGTCGGCCTCGCCCCCGACGTCCTGGAGATGCTGCGCGCCCAGACGGCACTGGGACGCGTGCAGCAGGCGGTGGCCGCGCACGACCCCATCCCCGAAGCGCCCGGGATCTACAACGGCACCCACGTCATCATGTTCGAGGGCGAGCTGCCCGGGCCCAACGTGACGGCGCTGCTCACGCTCATCGCGCAGGAGCCGGTCAACACGAATTTCCCCTACCCCGTGGTCATGCGCCGCATCGTGACGGCGGACGGCTCGTTTCCCATGTACTACGCAATGCCGCGCACCAACGTGTTCGTGGCCTGCAGCGGCCTGGGCGCCATCCAGGAAGTGCTGGTGCGCTCTCTGACCGGCTCCAGCGGCGTGAACGTCCCCGATTCGTTGCAGCCTTACGTCGACAAGGTGAACACCGCGTCGCTCGTGTGGGGGATGCACCTGATCGAGCCGCTCGACTACCTGTGGAAGAACGCGCCCCGCGACCAGTGGCCGCTGGCCACGCTGTTCGAGTGGAAGAAGAACGGCGCGCGCGGCCGCCTCACCTTCTACGGGAACTACGCGAAGCTCGGCGACCGCACGCGCCAGCAGTTTCAGCGCTTTCCGCTGCGCATCAGCGAGCCCGAGTTCGGAATCGTGCACGCGCTGCAGCGCAACGGAATGGAAGACAACGAGTTCGTCGCGCTCCTGATGGAGGGTCTGGGATACGGCCTGAGCAGCGCCCAGCTCGCGGAGTTCGAGCGCATTTAAGAGATTCCGATCCCGCACGGAAAGAAAAAAGCGGCCCGGCGGACCGCCTTCGCAGCGCGTGCTACTTCGTCGCCTCGGTGGTCGGCTGCGTGGTGGTCGGGCTCGCGGGCTGCTCGGTGGACGTGGTCGGCGCCTTCGTCTTGCAGCAGTCCGGCTTCTGGGCCGGCGGGGTGGCCGACTGGCCGTCCGCGGTGGCCTGAGTCTTCGCCTGACAGCAGGCAGGCTTGCCCTGCTGCGCGCTGGTCGTGGTCGCAGTGGTCGTCGTCGCAGTGGTCGCCGTCGCAGTCGTGGTCTGGGTCTTCGCGCCGCTCTTGCAGCACGCGTTGCCGCTCGGCTTTGCGGCGGTGGCCGGCTGCGCGGTCTGCGCCTTCGCGCCGCTCTTGCAGCAGCCGCTCTGCTTCTGGGCCTGCGCCTGGGTCTGTGTCGTGGTCTGCGTCTTGCCCTTACAACAGGCCGGCGTCGGGGTGGCGGACTGGGTTGTGGTCGGCGTGGTCGGGGTCGCCGGTTCCGCGGCCTGGGCGCCACTCGCGGTGAAGAGCCCGAAGGCCGCCACCAGGGTAACAATCATCTTCTTCATTGAAAATCTCCTTGACTGAATTACAGCCGTGAAGACTGCAACATCACACGGAAAGTTCCTTCAACGCGCCCAGCCGGTCAGAAACTTTCATGCGGTGCGCCGCCAGCTCTTCAAGCCGGGCCCGCTCGCGCTCCACCACCTCGGGTTTGGCGCGCTCCACGAAGTCAGGCTTGGAGAGCTTGGTGCGGGTCCGCTCGATGTTCTGCGCGACGTCCTGCAGCTCTTTCTCCAGGCGCGCGATCTCCTTGCCGAGGTCGATCGCGCCGGCCAGCGGCATGAACAGCTCGCCGCCCCCGACCCGCGCGCTGAGCGCCGCCTTCGGCTTATCCTCCAGGCTGTCGATGATGGTGATGGGCGTGGCCCCGGCCAACCGGCGGATGGCGTCCTCATTTTCGGCCAGCACCTCGCGCGGCGCGAGATCGTGGAAGACCACGGTCACCGCGACGTCGTCTTTTGGCGGGATGCTCACCTCGGCGCGCATGTTGCGGATGCCCCGAATGACCTCTTGCAGCAGCGCGAAATTCTGCTCCACGCGCCCTTCCCGCAGGGCGTCAAACGGCTGCGGCCAGGCTGCCACCATGATGAAGCCGCGATCGCCCGGCATGGCGTGCCAGATTTCCTCGGTGATAAATGGCATGATGGGGTGCAGCAGCCGCAAGAACGTGCTGAACACGTAGTCGAGAATGATTCCCGTCTTCTGCTGCTCATGGATGTCCTTACGCTCGTAGAACACCGGCTTGACCAGCTCCAGGTACCAGTCGCAGAAGTCGTCCCAGAAAAACTCGTACAATTCGCGCGCGGCCTCGTCGAACGCGTAGCGCGCGATGGCTTCGGTCACCGTGGTGATGGAGCGCTGCAGCCGGTCGAGAATCCAGGCGTCTTCCAGGCGCCAGAGCTCGCGCTCCCCGGGAATATCCTGGAAATGTTTCTCCGGCAAGAACTTCTGGATCAAGCGGAACGCGTTCCAGATCTTGTTCGCGAAATTCCGGCTCATTTCGATGCGCTCTTCGGAGTAGCGGATGTCCTGGCCCTGGCCGGTCATCCAGGCGAGCCCGAAACGCGTCGCGTCCGTGCCGAACTTGTCGAACAGCTCGAGCGGATCCACGCCGGTGCCCAGCGACTTGGACATGCGCCGCCCGTCCCTGGCAAGCACGGTGGCGTGCACGTACACGTCGCGATAGGGGATCTCGTGCTTGAATTCGAGCCCCATCATGATCATGCGCGCAACCCACAGATAAAGGATATCGCGCGCCGTGCTCAGCACCGAGGTGGGATAGAAATAGGCCAGATCCGGCGTGTCGGCCGGCCAGCCCAGCGTGGAGAGCGGCCACAGCGCGGACGAGAACCAGGTATCGAGCACGTCGGTTTCCTGATGATATTCCACGCTGTCACATTTGGGACAGCGCTCCGGCAGATCCACGTGCGCGTCCTGGTGCCCGCAATTGCCGCAGGTCCAGACCGGCACCCGGTGGCCCCACCAGAGTTGACGAGAAATGCACCAGTCGCGCAGGTTTTCCATCCAGTTGATATACAGGCCCTTGAAGCGCTCCGGATAGAAGTCGATTTTCCCATCCTTGACCACGTCCAGCGCCGGCTTGCCGAGTTTTTCCATGTTCACGTACCACTGATCCGACAGGTACGGCTCCAGCACGGTGTCGCAGCGGTAGCAGCGGGCCAGCGCGACTTCGTAGTCCTCTTCCTTTTCCACCGCGTCCGCCGCGCGCAGATCCTCCATGATTTTCTTGCGGCACTCGAAGCGCTCAAGACCCTGGTAGGCCCCGACCAGATCGTTGATAATCCCGTGCAGGTCCATGCAGACCAGCGATTCCAGCCCGTGACGCTGGCCGATCTCGTAGTCGTTGGCGTCGTGCGCCGGAGTCACTTTCAGCGCGCCGGTCCCGAACTCGCGCTCCACGATGGGATCCGCGATAATCTTTAGCTTGCGCTCCACCAGCGGCAAGATGGCGTTGGTGCCGACCAGCGCCTTGTAGCGCTCGTCCTCGGGGTGCACCGCGATCGCCACGTCGGCCAGAATGGTTTCCGGCCGGGTCGTTGCGATGACCACGTGGCCGCCACTCTCCAGGCCGTAGCGCAAGTGGTAGATTTTCCCGTTCTTGTCCTGGGTGTGCTCGACTTCCAGATCGGAGAGCGCGGTGAGGCAGCGCGTGCACCAGTTCACGATGCGCTTGCCGCGATAGATGTAGCCCTTTCGGAAGAGATGCCCAAAGGCGACGCGCACCGCGAGCGTGCACTCTGGATCCATGGTGAACCGCTCGCGCGACCAGTCGCACGACGCACCCAGCCGTTTCAGCTGCCCCACAATGGTGCGGCCGGACTCCTCGCGCCAGGCCCACACGCGCTCGAGGAAAGCGTCGCGGCCGAGCTGGTGCCGCGTCTTGCCTTCCTTCTTGAGCTCCTTTTCCACGACCGCTTGCGTGGCGATGCCGGCGTGATCCGTGCCGGGCAGCCAGAGGGTTTCGAAGCCCCGCATGCGGTGCGTGCGAATGAGAATATCCTGGATCGTGTTATTGAGCGCGTGCCCCATGTGCAGCGAGCCGGTGATATTCGGCGGGGGAATCACGATGCAATACGGCTTCTTGTCCGGATTGACGTCCGCGCGGAACAATCCGCTGTTCTCCCAGAGCGGATACCACTTCGCCTCCACTTCGGCGGGCTGGTACACTTTCGGCAGCTCGGTCACGTTCACGGTCATCTCCTTTGTCTTACCGCCTTCTGAGTCCGTCAGGGAGGGGCAACAGGGCTCGGGGATTCGTCGGCCTCGCGAGGCCCCCCTGTCGTTGAAAACAGAAGGCCCCGCGCTCGCTGGGAGCCCGGGGCCTCTGCGTGGGTGGACGCCGCTTCTAGGATGCGGCCTTCTTCTCGTCCTCCACGTAGATGAGCGTGGGCTCCTGGCACTTCTCGATTACCTCGGGGGTTACGATGCACTTGCGTACGTTCGACAGCGAGGGGATCTCGTACATGATGTTGAGCATCACCTCTTCGATGATCGAGCGCAGCGCGCGCGCGCCGGTCTTGCGGGTCTGGGCCTCGGTCGCGATCGAGAAAACCGCTTCTTTGGTGACCACCAGATCCACGCCGTCCATCTGGAAGATCTTCTGGTACTGCTTGATGAGCGCGTTGCGCGGCTCGGTGAGGATGCGGCGCAGCGCTTCCTCGTCGAGCGCGTCCAGCGTCACCACGATGGGCAGTCGGCCGACGAACTCGGGAATCAGGCCATATTTCAACAAGTCTTCGGGCATCACCTGAGCCAGCGTGTCACCGATGTTGCGCTGCTTCTTGCTCTCGATGTTGGCGCGGAAGCCCAGGCTCTGCTCGCGCGTGCGGGTCTCGATCATCTTGTCGAGTCCCTCGAAGGCGCCGCCGCAAATGAACAGCACGTTGGTGGTGTCGATCTGGATGAACTCCTGGTGGGGATGCTTGCGCCCACCCTGGGGCGGCACGTTGGCCACGGTGCCCTCCAGGATCTTGAGCAGCGCCTGCTGCACGCCCTCGCCCGACACGTCGCGGGTGATGGACGGATTCTCCGACTTGCGCGCGATCTTGTCGATCTCGTCGATGTACACGATGCCCTGCTGGGCGCGCTTCACGTCGTAGTCCGCCGCCTGGATGAGCTTGAGGAGGATGTTCTCGACGTCCTCACCCACGTAGCCGGCCTCGGTGATCGAAGTGGCGTCGGCCAGCGCCAGCGGCACGTTGAGGATCTTGGCCAGCGTCTGGGCCAGGTACGTCTTGCCGCAGCCGGTCGGCCCGATGAGCAGGATGTTGCTCTTCTGCAGCTCGACCTCGTCGGTCCCAGACGGCCCCTGCGCATGGTGAATGCGCTTGTAGTGGTTGTACACCGCCACGGAGAGAATGCGCTTGGCCTTGTCCTGCCCGATGACGTACTGGTTTAAGATGTTGTTGATTTCCTTGGGCTTGGGCAGGTTGCGGAAGCGCTGCAGGTCTTCGGTGTGACGCGACAGCTCTTCCTCAATGATCTCGTTGCACAGCTCGATGCACTCGTCGCAGATGTAGACCCCAGGCCCCGCGATGAGCTTGCGCACCTGCTCCTGGTTCTTTCCGCAAAAAGAACACTTCAGCTGCCCGCGTTGATCTCCAAAGTGAAACATTGCCTATCCTCCGTGCGGTCGCTATTGACCGTGCCTTCCGTGGCTACCGAGATTCTCTGGTGATGACCTTGTCGATGATGCCGTACTCGACACCCTCGTCCGCGGACATGTAGTAGTCGCGATCGGTGTCCCGCTCGATGCGCTCAAGCGGTTGCCCGGTGTGCTCTTGCAAAATCTTGTTGATGGTGGCGCGGGTGTGGATGATCTCCCGGGCGTGGATGTCGACGTCGGTGGCCTGGCCGCCGATGGACTTGATCCACGGCTGGTGGATGAGGATTCTCGAATAAGGCAGCGCGAACCGCTTGCCTTTCGCGCCACCAGCCAGCAGCAGCGCCGCCGCGCTGGCCGCCATCCCCATGCAGATGGTGGAGACGTCCGGCTTGATCAGCTGCATGCAGTCGTACATCGCCAGACCGGCGGTCACCGAGCCGCCCGGGCTGTTGATGTAGATGTCCACGTCCTTGTCAGGGTCTTCCTGCTCCAGGTACAGCAGTTGCGCGATCACCAGATTGGAGACGGCGTCGTCAATGGCGTCGCCCACGAAGACGATGCGGTTCTTCAGCAGCCGCGAGTAGATGTCGTAAGCACGCTCGCCGCGGGCGGTCTGCTCCACAACCATCGGTACCAGATGCTGGGCTCGGATCACGGACTGTTGCATGGGGGCTCGCGTGCACCTCTACTTACGTTCGTAGCGACGACGAATCGCCGCACCGTGGGTCCCCGCCGACCAGCGGTCTCGGACCGGTCTCTGGGAACGGCTTTCCGAGCCCAGGGGGCTTCTCGGGGGACTTTGATTTCTCTCCCGAAGATGGGGGATCCTCCCCCGACGCGCCCGCGTGAGGCCTTCCGCGCCCGTGATTTCGGGCGGGGTCGAACCTGGAAGATCGGGTAGTGGGGACGTGGTCCGATGTCAGCGGGTTCCCAATATGGAAAACGAGCCGGAAGACTCCGGCTCGCTTGTCTGGTCAGGGGCCGGCACAGCCGACGCCACCAACGTTTGACGGCCTGCTTCGCGGTCTGTTTCCAGCGTTTGACCGTCTGTTGGGTCTGTTGGTCAACAGGCTCTACGCCTCTGCCTCGGCCTTCTTCTTCGCGCGCGACGGCTTCTTTTCGGCAGCCTCGCGATTCGCGTCGTCCCCCTGGGCAGTTTCCTCGGCGGGCGTATCGGCAGCCTCAGCCTTCTTCTTGGACTTCTTGGGCGGCGCGGCTTCCTCGGCCGGAGCCTCCTCGCTCTCTGCCGCTTCGGCCTTCTTCAGCACCGGCTTTGACTTCTCCGCCAGCAGCAGAACGACGCGGCGCCTCAGCAGGTCCTTGCGAAAGGTCTCGCGCTCGTTGCGCTCGTCCACCGCTTTGCGGACCGCGTCGTAGTCCTGCCCGGTCTGCTCGGCGAACTTGCGCAGCTCGTCGTCCACCTCGTCGTCGGAGATGTTGAGACTCTCCTTCTCGATGATGGCGTCGCTGATCATCTCGGCTCTGGCAAGCTGCTCGGCCTGCGGACGGAGCTCGGCGACGAAGCGCTCGACGGTCATGTTGCGGGAAGCCAGGAACTGCTCCAGGGGAATCCCGATCTGGGCCATCTGGCGGGCCTGCGACTCAGCCATGTATTGCACCATCTGGGTCACGAACGCGCGCGGCACGAGCAGCGACTTGTCGCGGGCCAGCTTTTCCATGGCGCGGTTGCCGATCTCGTTGCGCAGGTTGTTCTCCAGGCGCTCGCGGACATTGGCCTTCAGCTCGTCTGTCGTAGCGAACTTGGAGGCCTCCTTGGCGAAATCGTCATCCAGCTCGGGCAGTTCCCGTTTCTTGATGGAGCGCAGGTGGAAGTCGAAGGTGACGTCCTTGCCGGCCAGGTTCTTGTTGCCGTAACTCTCCGGGAACTCCACATTGAAGGTCTTCTTCTCGTCGACCTTCAGCCCGATCAAGTTGTCAGCAAAGCCGGGCACGAACGCGTGGTCGTCGATGTCCATGCTGAAGTTTTCCGCGGTGCCGTTTTCCACCGGCTCGTCGCCCACCCGGCTGGTGAAGTCCACCACCGCGACGTCGCCCTTCTCCAGGCCGCGCGCCTCTTCCACGGCGACGGTGCGCTCGTGCTTCCTGCGCAGGTCGTCAAGAACCCTTGAGATGTCGTCGTCGCCCACCGACACGTGCTCCAGCTCGACCTCGAGCCCGTTGTACTCTTCCGGCTCGATCTCGACCGTCGGGCGGATCTCGAAGGTGGCCTTGAAGACGAGGTCCTTGCCACGCTCAAACTGCACCAGCTGCAAAGAAGGCTCGCCCACCGGGTCGAACTTCTGCTGCTGGAGCGCGTCCTGGTAGGCGGGCACGCCGATCTCCTGGAACACCGTCCGCTTGAGGTGCTCGGGATCGGCGTAGCGCTCGACGATCTTGTTCGGCGCCTTCCCCTTGCGAAAGCCCGGGATGTTGATCCCGCGCGCGAACTGATTCAACTGCTTCTGGAACGACTGATCGACGCGCTGCGCCTCGACGCTGACCTCAACGCTCCACTCGATGGGCGAAACCTCGCTGACCACAACTTTCATCTGACGTGTCCTCCGGAGAATAGAGGCGAACGAATACGCGCAATCGCGCCAAACCCCTTCCACGACGCCTGTAAAAGGTGCACGGAAACACGAAGGGCCCATTTCAGGGCCCTTCGGTTCGATGGAGCGGAAGACGAGATTTGAACTCGCGACCCCCGCCTTGGCAAGGCGATGCTCTACCGCTGAGCTACTTCCGCATTTCCACCCGGACGGTACCGGCACCGTTTTCCGCCTGTTTTTTGGATGTGCAGGCGGGGAGACTCGAACTCCCACGACATCTCTGCCGCCAGATCCTAAGTCTGGTGCGTCTACCAATTCCGCCACACCTGCTCGAAGCCCCTGCTTGCGCGGGTGACCGCGAAAGATCAGGGCGTGGGTTTTCGTCGCGGGTCAGGCGACGAATGTCTGGTGGGCCACTAGGGACTCGAACCCCAGACCCGCTGATTAAGAGTCAGCTGCTCTACCGACTGAGCTAGTGGCCCAGGTGGTTGCTTCGAGACGCGACCCAGGGGCCGACGTACGGTGCGCTGGTGGAGCCTCATTCTAATACAGCCCCATGCCGGTTGTCAATACCAGTTGAGGGAG
>VGFD01000119.1 GCA_016868975.1 Armatimonadota bacterium
TGCGAAGGAACTTGCCCCGCGTCGTCCCGGTTGCCAATACTTTGTCCGCCAGAGCCGGCAGTGCGGCCATCAGCAGCAACAATATCACCATGGAGATCTTGCGAGTCACGGTAGCCCTTCCCATGCCAGTTGGTGCGCGGATTTGATCTACTGCATCCCGTTCGAGGTCTCCTGGAGGAAGGCGCGGTTCACGCCGCATCCCGACGGCAGCGCTATACGACGACCACGAACAGCAGGCTGGCGACCGACGAGAACCAGGCCGTGCGGAAGGTGCTCCATGGCCAGACCGGCGAGGGTCGGGCCGAGAAAGCGCCCCCCTCGGCCGCTTGAAGTCTCCGGGAGTCCCATCTCCCTGGGATGCTACGAGTGAATAAGCCCCCGGGTGTCCTCGTTCTCCTCGACCCTCGTCACCTCGCCAGAGAGTAGCCACCCCGACGACCCAGCGTGTACGCGGACGAGCTCTCCGGCCACCAGGAGGTCGTCTCGTGGCAGCCACTGCAGGCTGGCGCCCCATGGGGTGACCAGGCGAATGCGTCCCAGGACGTCGGCGGAGCGGTCGGCCAGGAGTTCTTTGGCCGAGGGCACGGAAAGGCCGAGTCGCGCGGCGAGGCGGGGTGCGATGACGTCGATGGAGCTGCCGTCGTGGGAGTGGAGGGCTGAGAGCGCGCCATCCACCAGGCCCTTGAGGCAGCTGGCCAGACGACACGGGGCGCTTCCAGCGAGCACGAGTCGAATGGCCAGGGGTCCCGAGGACGGGACGTCTCGTTGCGCTGTGACTCCCGACCTCTTGATGGCACTCCAGACGGACGCGAGCGACAGGTCGGCTACGCGGGAGCCGCAGGCTGCATTCCGCCAGGAGGCCAGGCTGCCGGCCGACCTCCAGTGAAGGTAACCTGATGTCACGGCGGCCGGAAGGTAGAGATGGAGATAAGGGGCGTCTGTCTCCAGTGGCACGGGGCACGGCGGGGGTGGGGCGTCGAGGCGCTCGAACCGCATGCCGTGGTCTGCGATCCTGGTGAACGCGCCCTGCCCCAGGTTGTAGAAGAGCAGGTTCTCGACGTCGAACGCTCGCCGGTCCTGGCACACAAGCACAGCATGCACGAGCTCGCCGGGCTTTACGTCGAGCGCGGCCACCGCTGCAGCGAGATCCGAGCGCATGGCGACCAGCCACCCTTTCGGCTCGAATGGGAGCCGCTGGGGAAGCCATCCAGCCACCAGGCGTCGATCAGGCGCGACGCGGACGTGATAGCGCGAGATGGAGAACCGTGCCCTCTCTGTCCGAAGTCTGTAGCATCTCTCGGACGATTGTTAAAACCGTAATCAATGGAGCTTCGAGTCCCGGCGCATTGCCTGCCACACTCAGCAGTGGCCGCCACGCACGATTCTCCCCCACAAACAAAAAAGCCCGCCGCAGCAAGCTTCGTGTTGGAGCCGGGGATAAGAAACCTGTTAATGTGGGCCATTCGTGCGTGGTGACGCGCACAATGCGGTGCTCTGAGGTGTACGGCACCCGGCAGGTCCGGCTGCAACAGGTGCACGGGGGCAGCCGTGCGCCAGGTGGAACTGGCCGTCGCCCAGGTAGACGATACGTTCGAAGCGGACAGGATGAAAGCGCTTTACTGGCGCCCGGAGCGACGATGCCGGCCGCAGGGCTCGCCGCCCAGCCGCACGGTGGCAAGGCCCCAGGGCCGCAGGGGGACGACCCAGCCGCGCGGCCCGCGCGCCAGCGTGGCGCCGCCGTTGGAGGCGCCGTCCAGGTCGGCCAGCGTCACCCGCCAGTCCTCTCCGAGCGCGGGTAAAGGCCGCAGCACCGCTTGACTTCGACCGCCGAGCCCGCGTGACGTTGACTCCTGTGGTACCATGAATTCGCAAGGAGTTCGCGCCATGACGCTGATCAAACCCGAACAATGCGCACTCTTCGTGCTCGACACGGACTGGAGCGGTTATCAGAAGATCCTGGAAGTGGTCGAAGAGCGGCCCATCCGGGTCACGTACGATCGGGGGAGGCTGGAGCTGATGTCACCGGGGAGGGCGCACGAAAGGGCGAAGAAGATTCTCGGAGCGCTCCTCGAGTGCATCATGACCGAGCTGGAGATCGACTTCGAGCCCGGTGGTTCCACGACGTTCAAGCGCGAGGACCTGGACCGCGGCTTTGAGCCCGACGAGTGCTACTGGATCGAGCAGTGGGAAGCCGTGCGCGGGCGGCGCGAGTGGAGCGCCGCGGTCGATCCGCCGCCCGATCTGGCCATCGAGGTGGAGGTCACATCCCGCGTCATCCGGCGGCTCCCGATCTACCAGGCCATTGGCATCCCAGAAGTCTGGCGGCTCACGAAGGATCTCGAGGTGCTTTTTCTCGTCCTGAAATCCGATGGCTACGCTGAGGTTCCGCACAGCCCCCATTTTCCGTGGCTCGGGTCGACAGTGCTCACCCAATGGCTTGCGAGGGACCTCCCCCAGCCCCGCCTGGTGCGCGCCTTCCGCGAAGAGCTTTCCCGCCTGCAGGCGCACTGAGGTCAGCCGACCACCGCCGCTTCCTCCATCCCCAGCCATGCCCACAACCTCGAAGCGCGCGCCACCTCCCACGCCACCTCGAGCGCGAGGAGCCGATCCGCCCACGACAGCATCGAGAAGGTTTCGACTCTGCGCCGCAGCATCGCGAAGAGGTTCCCACTCAAGCACAGGGACGTCCATTCGACTTGCCAGGTCAAGAGATCCCGAGTCGCCTCTTTAGCTCCTCATGCGACAGGACCCGACCGGCAGCCAGGTCTTCCCTGGCCTCCCGAACCGCTTGCGCCTCTTCGGGGGTCTCGGCTTCGTCGTCCTCGGGTGCGGCGGCGAGGGTGTGGAGCAGCGAGTCATTCGGCGACTCCAAGAGGGCCTGGGTAAGCTCGTCGTGCTTCTCGCCCCCCAGACACTCAAGAATCCGTTGAGCGGCATCCGCACGATCTTCAGGGAGTTCGTCCACCAGGCGATGCAGGTCGGCCTTGCTCATTGAATCTCTCCCGTGTCAAACCTCGTGCTGCGTAGCCGGAGCCTTCTTCGTGGGAACGACGGCATCCCTGCAATAGAGCCACCGGATAGCAGCACAGTCGGTGGGCAGGCCGGAGCCGGCAGCCTGCACGACGGAGATGGTCCGCACGCACCGCGGACGGCCGGGGGCCGGCTTTAGCATCCACCAGTCGAAGATCTTCGACCCCGCCTGGGTGCTGATCAAGTCCGGTTCCTGGCTCAGCGTTAGTGGCCGCGGGGGACCCCGTGATCCTGTCCGCCGCGGCGACGACTTCACGCGGCTCCCGCCAGACAAGTTCGGCCCGCGCCGCCAGGACGGCTCCCTGGACGCGTTTTTCTCGCGCGTGCGGCAGCAGTCCGGCGACCGGCCGTTCGGGGTGAACGTACACGCGTTGCAGCTCGCCGACCCCGATCTCTGGATGCGCTTCCGCGCCTTCGTGGGCGCCCTCACGCGGCATACCCGCACGCTGCCGACGCAGCGTTGGGAGCTGGACACCTTCTTCGGCACCTATCCCATGTCCCCGCTCGGCGTGCACCGCGACAACGCGAGCGTGTTCGCGTTGGGCGTCGTGGGCCGCCGCACCTACTACACGTGGCCCGCTGAGTATTTTCAACCAGGGGATCGGGCGCTGCACAAGCCGGACCGGGCCGTCGTCGAGCCGCACCTGCCGCACGCCACGCGCATGGACGCCGCTCCCGGCGATCTCGTGTACTGGCCTTCCAGCCACTGGCACCTGGCCACCTCCAGCGGGGAGCCGTCCGCGGTCGTGCAGGTGAGCGCCTACTTCGGCCGACGCGTCTCCGACCTCATGGCTGAGATGGTTCGGCGCATCGTCGCGGAGCGGCTCGGCCCCTCCGATCACCTGCTGGAGTACCCTCTCGCCGAAGACCGCGCCGATCTTCCGGCGGTCCTCGCCGACGCCTGCGACGCTGCCGCCCGCGCCGCCGCGGACGGTAAACTTGCGCGGCGTATGCGCCGCTTCTGGCTGAACCGCGTGAGCGCCGACGGCTTCGACGTCATTGCGCCGCTGCAAGCAGACGCCGAGCTGGACGACGATGACGCGGTGTCGCTGGCGGTCCCGATCACCTGGAGCGAGACCGCGCCGGGTCATTGCGTCGTCGCGGCCAACGGCCACTCGATGTCGGCCGGCGGTGCGAAACCGCTCCTCGAACGACTGGCTGCCGGGGAGACGGTGCGCGTCGCTGACGCTGACGAATCGCAGCGCAGCGTCTTACGGTTCCTGCTGCGCGCCCGTGCGGTGCGCAAAGAGCTGCGGTAGGACAGGCGGTCACGACCTCTCCGGAGGAAGCTATCGGCGGCGCGAAGGCTTGTAAGGCAGCGCTTCCAGGCGCACCGAGGGGGCCACCGCTTCGAACTCCGGATCCTTGTGCAACAGAGTGGCTCCCCGCTCCGCTGCGTGGGCCGCGACGAGGGCGTCTGCGAGTGAGACGCGGTGCGTGGCTTTGAGGCGCGCCGCCGTGAGGGAGGTTGCCTCGTCCGTCGTCCAGAGTATCGCCACATTCAATGCCTTCAAATGCGCGTGCCGCACGTCGGCTTCTTCCGCGCCACGCTCCTGCATCGTGACGTAATAGCACTCCACCAGCGCGACCCCCGGGATCAGCGCATCGTGGCGCGTCAGGACCTCCTGCACCCGGTCGGCGCCCGCTTCGTCCTCGATCAGCGTCAGGATTGCGGAGGTATCCAATACGAACGGTTTACGGCTCACGTCGGCGGTCCTCGCGCCGTGCCTCGAGCAGCCGCTTCGTCAAGTTTTCGCCGCGTCCGCGCCCGCGCAGGGCCAGGATGGGATCTGCGGAAACCGGAATGACCTTGATGGTGTTCCCATCATCGAGCCAGACAAGATGATCGCCTTCTTGAATGTGATGCCGCTTTCGTATCTCGGCCGGAATGACGGTCTGCCCTCGGCTGCTCACAGATGTCGTCATGATGGATCCTCCTGCGATCATTCTACAAGAGAGTGCTCATTGCTGCAAGAACCATGGTCGGATCGTCTTACCATCCAGGGGACGATCCCCGTCGCTCGGTAGGATCCGCCGCCGCCGCGAATTGCGCACGCCAATGCAAGCCGTCCAGACGCGCGAAGCTCCCCCCGAGCGCGTTGGCGCCGGCGTCAGGGCGGAAGGGGTGCGCACGTGCCGGCCTCTCGCGCGCGTGTTCGAAACCCTGGAAGGCGTGATCCAGGTCGTGCTCACCGGGGAGCCGCTCCCGCCGCTGGACTGCCACTATCCGTTCATGAGCCTCGCTTACGCCGCGGGATCAACGGAGGAGACCATCCCCGGCGTGCCCTATCTGCGCGTCCCGGACGGTGTGCGGCGGTAGCTTCCCCCGCCTCCCGAAGATCGTCCCTGCAAGGTGGGCGTGGTCTGGGCCGGCGCGCGTGGCACCACGAACGACCACGAGCGCACCATCCCGTTCGCGCGATTCGCTCCGCTCCTCGACTGCCCGGGCGTGACGTTTTACAGTCTGCAGTGCGGCGAGCGCGCGGTGGATCTGCAGGCGCGGCCGGATGTCATCGATCTCTCCCCGCAGCTCGGCGACTTCGCGGACACCGCTGCCTTCGTGAGCCAGCTCGACCTGGTGATCTCCGTCGACACGTCGGTGGCGCACCTGGCCGGCGCGCTCGCGCGCGACCTGTGGCTGCTGCTGCCCTACGCCCCGGACTTCCGCTGGATGCTGGACCGCGAGGACACGCCGTGGTATCCCACCGCGCGCCTTATCCGCCAGACGCGCCGGGGCGACTGGGGTGAGGTAATCGCCCGCGCGCGGCAGCGGCTCGAGGAGCGCGCGCGGCGATGAGCGCCAGGGGCCTCCGGACATGGATCCGGTCATGGCGGCGCTGTCCTTCTACGCCTCGGACGCGTCGGGCATCTGGCGCGAAGACCCGGCCGCGCTGGGCCACCGCATGCTGCGCGTGGCGCCGGAGTCGCGCGCGGAGGTGCAGCCCCACGCCGAAGAAGGGCTCTCCATCACCGCGGACGTGCGCCTCGACAACCGCGACGAGCTGCTGGATCGCTTCGACGTGCCGACCTCTGAGCGCGGCTCCATCCCGGACTGCGTGCTCGTGCTCGGCGCCTACGAGCTGTGGGGCGAGGACTGCCCGCGGCACCTGCTGGGCGACTTCGCGCTCGCCGTGTGGGACGCGCGGCGGCGCCGCCTCTTCTGCGCACGCGACGCGGCCGGCACGCGTCCCCTGTATTATCACGCTTCGTCAGAGCGATTCGTGTTCGCCAGCGACGTGCGCGGCGTGGTGGCGCATCCGCGGGTTCCCATCGTGTACGACGAGCCGTGGGTCACCTCGTACCTGCAGCACTACCAATACGAGCGCTTCGAGTCCACCTACTTCGCCGCGGTGCGCAAGCTGGCGCCCGGCCAGGCGCTCTTGTGGGAAGACGGCGCGCTGCGCGTGTGGCGCTGGTGGTCGCCGGACGACGTGGAGCCGCTCCGACTCGCTTCCCCCATGGAGTACGTCGAGCGCCTGCGCCACCTCGTCCGCGAAGCCGTGGCCGCCCGCCTGCGCAGCGCAGCCCCGGTGGGAGCCCACATGAGCGGCGGCCTGGATTCCATGCCGGTGGCGGTGCTGGCGGCACGGCTCGGCGGTCGTCCGATGGATACGTTCACGTGGTGCGCCCCGCCAGTTCCCGGCCGCCTCAAGAAGGTCTCGACTCTGCGCCACAGCATCGCGAAGGGGTTCCCACTCAAGCACAGGAACCCTTCCGGCGCGCAGATCGCTCCGTCGGTCGGCGGAATAGTGCCACTTGCATCTGCACCGCTGGACTGAGCGCCTGATTGACCTGGGCTCATCCAATGTTGTACAATTATACTGTACAACTTAATGGAGGCGACAGTTGGCTATCTCGAAATCGTACTCGGAAGCGCGCGCTCACTTTTCCGAGCTTTGTGACGCGGCGGCAGAGGACAGAGAGATCATCTACATCACGCGCCGCAAACACCCAAGCGTTGCAATCATAGCAGCCGACGAACTGGAAAGCTTGCTGGAAACTGCTCATTTGCTGCGATCGCCGAAGAACGCCGCCCGGCTGCTGTCGGCTCTGAACGACGTGCGGGCCGGTAAGCTCGAGCCAGAGCCAGTCGAAAAGCTCCGAGCGGAACTGGGTATTGACAAAGAAGAAGCCTGAGAAGCTAGAACCTGGGAAAAGGCTCGCTGTCTTCCACCCGAACTTCCGAGAAGACCTCCAGTACTGGGTGGAAACGGATCGAAGATGCGCCTTGCGCGCGCTTGCGATGGTTGAGGCCATTTTGCGAGCGCCATTTGTGGGTGTCGGAAAGCCCGAACCGCTCAAGTACATGGACCCTGACACCTGGTCGCGCCGATTGACGCGCGAGCATCGCATCGTGTACCGCGTGGAAGACGATCAGATCGGGTTTCTGCAGGCGCGGTATCACTATTGAGTTATTGGCTGCACGGACGATGCGGACGAGTGGATGAAAGCGCTCTACTGGCGCCCGGAGCGACGATGCCGGCCGCCAGGCTCACCGCCCAACCCCGGCGACGCGCGCTCCAGCCGCACGGTGGCAAGGCCCCAGGGCCGCAGGGGGACGACCCAGCCGCGCGGCCCGCGGGCCAGCGTGGCGCCGCCGTTGGAGGCGCCGTCCAGGTCGGCCAGCGTCACCCGCCAGTCCTCTCCGAGCGCGGGGTGAAGGCGCAGCACCGCCTCGCCGGCGCGATCGGAGGCCCCGAGCAGGCGGATGATCCAGGCCGCGTCGTCGGCGACGTGCATCGCGCTGAGGACCGCGTCCTCTCCGTCCACCTCGACAAGCCCCGCCGTACCGGCCAGCCGCGGGTCGAACGGGCCCGCGGGCCGCGCCCACGACTCCTGGCCCCAGCCCACGGGCGCTCGCGCGTCCACGCACAGCAGGGGGACGGCAAACGCCCGGGACAGGCGCAACAGCCGCGCCGGCGTCACGGGCTCCTCCTCCACCAGCGGCGCCAGCGCAAGGCGAAAGCGGTGGGCGCCGGGGCACTGCGCCTGCGCCACGGGGATCTTGGGGCCGGCCTGGCAGCGCCGCGCGGCAACGTCCTCCCGGGACAGGAAGCCGACGCAGCGCAGCAAGGTCAGCGCGAGGTGAGGCCGCGACCCGCGGACCAGCTCGTACTCCGGGAGGCCCCGGGCCAGGAGCGCAAGTCCCACGGTGGCCTCGACGTTCTGCGGCACGAAGCAGAACCCGCGGTGCGGGTGCGTCGTCGCCGGGTCCTCGATCCAGCCGTCCCCGGCCGGGGGCGCGGGCGCCCGACGCACCACGTCGAAGGCACCCTCGGCCCAGGTGCCGAGGGGCCCGTCCGCCACCGGAAAGCACAGGCGCAGGCGGTGGTCTTGCGCCCGGTTCTCCACCGTCACCTCCACCTCAACCGTGTCCTGGCCGGCGGTTACGGACACGTCCATCACAACGGCCACCGTTGTCGCGCGCCGGGAGCGGCGGTCGCGATCGCGACTGAGCGAGAGCGGCACTCGCATCGCGCCGCGCACGCGCAGGCTGGCGCGCAGCGGACCGCGCTCCCGCACCGTGCAGCGCGGCGGCGCGGAAAATCCCACCACGGTGGCGCCCTCGTCGAGCGGGCCGAAGTTGTAGGTGTCCCCGGCGTCGGCCTCGCTCTCGAGGCGGGCCAACCCGCTCCAGCGGCGGCCGCTGGCCCGGTGAACGACGCTGAGCGAGCCGCCTGCCTCGACCTCGACGCGCAACGCTTCATTTTCGATCCAGGGGATCTCGCCGCGCCGGGCGGCGCGCACCACCGACCCTTCGGTCGCGCCGCGACCGCGGGAGAGCGTCAGGGCCTCGTATCCCAGCGGCGGCGGGTGCGACGCCACCAGGAGACGGGTGGTTCGCAAGAGGCGGTCGGAAGGGTACGGGAACACGCCCTCGCCCACGGTTTCGTCGAGCACCTGGACGCGCCGTGAGCGCCCGTCCCCGCCGCGCGCCCGCCACCCGCCCGCCATGCCGGCGCGCGCCGGCCGCTTCCGCCAGGCGTCCTGGAGGGGCTCTCGGATCGTCACCTCGCAAGGGCCTCCGGCGGCCTGTCCGAGCAGGTTGAAGAACACGCGGAGGTGCTCGCCGGGCGCGGCCTCCACGGCAGCCGTCGCGTGGGCCGAAAGAACCCACGCCGCCGCCTCCACCACCGTCTGGGCGGTCTGCTCCACGCGCTCGAAACGGGTCGCGTTTTCCCGATGGACGGCATCCACCGAGCATCCGCAGATGCCGTCGTGCGCCTGGTTGAGAAGCAGCTCGCGCCATGCGGCGCGCAGCGACTCCCGGGGATCCTCTCCGCCCACCAGCCAGGCCAGGGCGGAGAGCGGCTCGGCCATCCCCTCCAGCGCGTCCTGGCAGCGGTCGTTGGCCTGCTTGAGCGGCATGCGCGCCGACAAGACGCCCGGCAGCAGCGGCAACAGGCGGGCGCCGCGCAGCTCGCCGCGCAGCGTCGAAGTCGGGCCGCGCAGCGTGCGCAGCACCTCATCCCGATAGTCCTCGAGGGTGCCGCAGCGAACGCGCCACGGCGTGAGGCGCTCCGCGGCCCCCGCCAGGGCGTGCCCGAGGCGAGAATCCGGCACCTCGTGATCCGAGCCGGCGCAGACCAGCGCCACCGGAGCCTCCAGGAAAGGGAGCAGGCGCCCAACCTCGGCGCGGATGCGGGCCGCGGCGTCGCCGTCCGCGAGCAGCAGGCGGCCGTTGCTGTACGAAGTCGCCAGCAGGAAGGCGTGGACCGAGGAGCCGTCGGCGCCCTCCCAGCGGTACAGCGTGCGGGTCGGCTCATCCCCCAGGCCGCGCGCGAAGACGATGGCGTTCATGCCGAAGCCGCGGACGATCTGAGGCAACTGCGAGACGTGCCCGAACGGATCCGGACTGTACGCGACGTCGCTCGCCGCCCCGAACCCGGCGGCCACGCGGCGTCCTTCGGAAAGGTTGCGGATGAGCGCCTCCCCGCTGACCAGGAACTCGTCGGCGAGAACGTACCACGGCCCCACCCGAAGCCGTCCCGCGCGCACCAGCGCGGCGATGGATTCGCGCCGCTCGGGGCGCCGCTCCAGGTAGTCCTCAACAACCACACACTGCCCGTCGAGCACGAAGCAGGGCAGGGAGCCGCCCTCCAGCAGGGCGAGCACGCCGTCGAGCATCTGCGTGAGGCGCGGGCGGTAGCCCTCCACCGGCAGGTACCACTCGCGGTCCCAGTGCGAGTGCGGCACGACGACGACGTCGATGTTCACGACGCGGGCTCGCTGACGTCACTCACAGTGAAGAACTGCCTCAAGTTGCCGCCACTGGGCCCGCCCAGGACGAACGAGGCGCGATACGGGCGCGTCTGTCCGGGAGCGACGACGAACGAGTCACAGACCATGCGCTCGCCGCGCGTCAAGGTGCCGGCGGCCCAGGGCTGATCCGTGTTGCGCCAGGCAAACGAAGCGCCGTGGCGCGGGTTGGCGATCAGGTTGAGGGTGACCCGGCGCGGGCACGTGCCGTGGTTGGCCACCTTGCCTTCCACCGTATAGACGATGCCCCAGTTGCCCAGATTGGGATACTGGGACGTCCCATCGGTCGGCTCCGTGGCGTCGACGCGCCCCCAACCGGGCATGTCGAAAACCGCCATGTCACGGGTGACGGCGCGCTCCTGGTAGCGGGGACCGATGTGGGTGAACCATCCGCCCTCGGACAGCGACGGCGGGCGGTATGCGCGGGCGTCCAGATCGTACGTCTCGTGCCACACCGGCAGCGTGCCGTTGCTGACAGAGTCGTCGAGCGTGAAGTCGACGTCGCGGGCAAGCACCTCCCCCGTGGGGGAGTGTCCCTTGTACATGCGCGACTCTCGCGTGCCATCCACCTCGGTGCGCTGGACGTACCCGAGGTAGCCCAGCGTCCGCGGAACTTCGCCGGTTCCCTCGTGGGCGAACGCCTCCACCACGGCCTCGCCGCCGCGCACCTCGAAGTCCACGGCGCCGCTGAAGAAAGCCAGGTTGCGCACGGCCTGGTCGCGCCGCATGAGGTACATCCGCTCGCCGGGCGCCAGGGTGCGGGTGCCTGCCTGTGCACCCTCACCCCGCAGCACCGCTCGCAGGGGCTCTCCGCCACGCATGGAGGCCTCGAACCCCTGCCCCCCGACCCGCACTTCCAGGGGCGTGCTGCCCGGATTGGTCAGGGACACGCCGTACCCGATGGTCCGCCCGCTCACGTTGAGGTGCTCGAAAAAGGCGCGGTGCGCCCCCTCCCCGATCCGGTCGCGATAGATGGCGTGGGCGCCGTGGCGAGCATCCGCGAGGTCTTCCGCGCGGAGTTGCTCCGGATTGTTGACGAAAATGAGGGAGCGGCCGGCCTGCGGCTCGTAGCGGACCGTGGGGGCCTCGGCAAGGCCGCTCACGACTGCCGGAACCAGCGCGGCGCCGGAGGTGATGGTGGTGGACGAAATGGTTGAGACGACGGCCAGCGCGACCGCGAGGCCGGCCAGGGCGATGGCCCGGGGACGGGCGCGGCTGGTTGTCGGCGCGATGGGCGGGGGCGGAGGCGGACTCTCCAACACCTCCGGCAGCGGCGCCAGCGCGTGCGGACTGCGAATTTCCGCGACTCGGGGCAGGCGCAGCGGAGGAAGAGGTGGGGCAGACACTGGGATCATCGGCATGGACGGCAGACTCCAATCGACCAGGCTTGCAAGGGCGGATCGGTGCCCTCGGATTTTCGGGCAGGGTACCCGATACCCGTGACGGCGCCGCAAAACCATCGTGAAACCGGGCTCAGGTCGGGTGAGGTCTCGTTAACGGTCCCCGGGGCGGAGGGCCACAGCCTACCAGGGAAGCGCCTGCAGT
>VGFD01000120.1 GCA_016868975.1 Armatimonadota bacterium
ACTCGGTTTTGTCGACGCCGGCGAGCGGCTGCTCCAGGACCATGATCCCTCGGACAATACGCTGCTCCGCTTCACGCGCTCATGAACCTCAAGACCGCCGCGCTCATCGGCACCCTCATTTACTTGCTGCTGCTCACCGTGCGGGCCTATGCGGTGTTGTCGCCGAACGCGTTCTCGACCAATCCGCGGGATCTCAACATCGCCCAGACGCCGCCCGACGCCCAGATTCTCACGCCGGAGAAAATGCGTCGGGCCCCGGACAACACCTTTCTCACGTTTCCGGAGTGGTTTCTCGTGTTCAGCCCTGACGAGATGGCCCGCTTCATGGAGACGCGCCCCTCGTCGGCGTTTCCCTACTGGGGACACATCATGCAGTTCTGGCAGGGCTACCGCGCCATGTTCGACGTGGTGCGCGACCGCTATCCCCTGAATGCCGATTACCACACGATGATCGCCGTCATCGGGGCCAGCACCACCATCGAATATGGCATGGTCGGCATTTACGAGAACGCGGTCGGCGCGCTGACCTCCTCGCTGGGTGGACTCACCGCGGAGGATCGCTTCTACGCGGAGTCCGAGCGCCGCTACGTGGACTTTCTCAAGGTGGCGCCCTGGTACCGCTTCGATTATCTTGGCGAATTGAAGACGATGTGGATGACGACCGGCGTCATCGGTACGAACCCCATCCGGAAATGGGAACGCAAGTATTTCCTGACGACGATGTACCTGGCGAAAGCAATTTACGGCTTCGCACTGGGCAAAGCGTCCGAGTCGGCGTACGGCGTGGAGTCCGAAGTCACCTCGGTGGTGGTGGATCGGGTTCCAGAGCGGATGCCGGAGAAATCCGAGGTCGTGGAGCGATATCCCGATGGCTCCGCGCGCATGCTGCTGCCGCGTTACGCGGCGTTCGCCGACGCGGCGCGCGCGCTGGCCGCCCAGGGCGTGAATTTCCGGGAAATCGCCGGCAACCAGGGCGCCATCATGCTGAGCTACCTGGCGCCGGCCAGTGACAAATCCGTCTTTGCGGGATATCCGGTAGTGCTCACCCAGCCCATCCTCACGCAGCGGCCCCTGGAGCGGTTCGCCCTCGCCGTGCCCATCCCCGAGCTGGCCGCCACGCTGCGGACCGTGAAGGCGCGCCTCGAGCACGTGTACGATTTCTGAGCAAACGATGAAGGATTGCGGAGGGAACAGGGTTCGGCGCCCTCCGTGGCGATAGTCTCTGTTTCCGAGGAGGATGCGCAATGGAACAGATGAACGATTATGAGATCCGCATCGCGGAGGCCGTCAAGCGCGGCGCCACCATGGAAGAGATGGCGCAGTTGCACGAGCCAGCCTGCGCCTCTCCGGAACAGGCCATCCGCGCGCTGCGCGATGGGAACGGGCGATTTTTCAACGGCAACAGCGCCCTTCCGGTGCTGTCCCCGATGGAGCGGCGCGCGCAGGTCGTGTCGCAGACGCCTTTCGCGGTGGTTCTGGGCTGCTCCGACAGCCGCGTGCCCGTCGAGATCGTGTTCGACCAGGGGGCAGGCAGCCTGTTCATCGTGCGGCTCGCCGGCAACGTGGTCGGCCTGAGCGGCCAGGGCAGCATTGAGTATGCGGTCAAGCACCTGAAGGTGCACGCGGTCGTGGTCATGGGCCATGAGGGCTGCGGCGCGGTGGCCGCATCCATGCTCGACGACGAGGCGCGCGCCCGCGAGCCGGAAAACGTGCAGAAGATTCTGGAGCGCGTCCGACCCGCGGTTGCGGACCTTCCCCGCATCCGGGATCCAAAGGCTCGCATGCGTGAGGCGGTCATCGCAAACGTGCGCCTCCAGGTCCACGAGTTGAACAAGAATCCCGTGGTGTCAGAAGCGACAGCCCGCAAGCAGATCGCCGTCATCGGCGCGTATTACGAGATCACCAGCGGCGCCGTGGACTTCTTTGTCACGCAAGAGGAGCTGCGGTTATAGCGCTGGTTCCGCGAGCCGCGCGGCGTAGTCGCGGATGTCCGCCGGCCAGCCCGCGGTCTGCTCCCCGAAGCACGCCGCGTTGCCCGCGAACAGCGCGCGGGAGGCCTCCTCGAAACCGGGCAGGTTGCCCGCCATGGCCGACATGAAGCGGTAGGCGGCCTCCTGTGATTGGCGCAGGCGGTCCTTCCCCTGGTTGGCGCGGCGCGCTTCCTCAACCAGCTTGCGGAGGGCCACCGAGGCGCCGCCCGGCTGGCTGTTGAGCCATTCCCAGTGACGCGGCAAGAGGGTGACCTCGCGCGCCACTACACCGAGGCGCGGACGCCCCGGTCCGCGGCGCTCGGGCTCTGACGGCGGCTGCAGACGTGCGCGCACGTCCTCGACGGTGCCGCGGAAGTCTACTTCCACGGGGCGCCCGGTGCTGTCGTCAAAGATGAGGATGGGGTCGGGGCCCTCCCGATCCACCACCGGCTTGGTCTGTAGTGCGACGTCGGCGAGCGCGCCGGACGCGATGCGGCGGGCCCCCTCGAAGGCAGTGCAAGTGTCCATGGTGCCGATTATACACGGGTAAAATACAACCTGTCAATATCACCCGTATAAAATCACCCTGAGAGGGCCGGCGGTCGGCTCGGTGGAAGCCGCAGCGGATGCCGCAGTACGAAGTCGTCTTCACCACCGACCCGAAGGACTGCCCGCGCTGTCACCGATCCCCGTGCAAGTGCCCGCCCGCGTCGAGCGGCAAGCCGCTGGCCGGGCAGACCGCGAAAATTCGGCTGGAAAAGGGCGGGCGCAAGGGCAAGACCGTGACTGTGGTGTTCAACCTCAATGCTGACGCCGCCCGGCTCAAAGATCTGCTCCGCGACCTTCAGAAGGCGTGCGGCACCGGCGGGACGGCGCGCCCGGACGGCCTCGAGATCCAGGGCGACCACCGCGACCGCATCGAAGCCCACCTTCTCGGGCAAGGCCTCAAGGTGAAGCGGGCGGGGGGATGAGCATGCGTCCCAGCGCGCAGGCGGTCTGGGCGCGCTCATACCTGCAGCTGCATCAATTTTTCGAGCTCCTCGCACACGCGGCCAAATTCCGGATCGAGGCGCTCGATCAATTCTCCAGTGGGCCCGCCGCCGCCGTGGATGACTTCCTGGATCTGGCGGCAGGTCGCGACCAGGCCCTGCGCGCCCATGCTCGAGCTGGCACCGATCAGGGTGTGCAGCAGCGCGCGCACGGCCGGCGTGTTGCCGCGGCTCGCCTCCTCTTTCAGCGAGGCCAGGCGATCACGGGTGTCAGAGATGAAGTTGCGGCACAGATCCGAAAACCACGGCCCGCTCGAAGCGCGCGCCAGGTGGGTGAGACGCTGCGCGGTGTCGGCGTCCAGCGCGGAGCCGACCGAGACCTGCACGTCCTCGCCGACCAGGTCGATGGGCTGCAAGGTAACCCCGGTGAAGCGCTGTAAAACCGAGAGCAGATCCTCCAGCTTGATGGGCTTGCACAGATAGTCGTCCACGCCGGCTTCCTGAGAGCGCTGGCGGCCCTCCTCGTACGCATTGGCGCTCATCGCGACGATGGGAATCTGCTGCCAGCCCTCGTATCGTCGGCGAATTTCCGCGGTGGCCGTGTAGCCGTCCATCTCCGGCATTTCCAGATCCATCAAGATCATCTTGTAGGAAACCGGCGCGCGATCCAGGACCGCCAGCGCTTCAAGTCCGTTGGCGGCGACGTCCGCGCAGCAGCCCAGCCGCTCGAGCAAGGACACCGCGACCTTCTGGTTGGTCACGTTATCGTCGACCACCAGCACCCGCACGTCAACCGTGGGCTCTTCCTCCTGCGGTTCCATGGATGGAAGAACAATTTCCGGGGCAGGCGTCACCAGCGCGATGTTTTGGGCGCGCGCGAGAACCCGCAGCAAGGTTTCAGAGTGGATCGGATGAAAAATGCATTCCACTCCACTGCGCGCCAACGCCGCGTCCTGGGCCTCCTTCCAGCTCGCGATCAGGGCGATGCGAGTGGACTTCAAGGCGGGGTCCAGCGAGATGCGGTGCAGCAATTCTTCAGCGCTGGGCTGCGCGAGGCTGGAGTCGATGAGGGCCAGATGATAGGCGTCACCCGCCGCCTGCGCCCCGGTCAGCATGCGCCAGGCCTGCTCGCCGCTGGCGCAAGCCTCGTGGCGCAGCCTCCATCCCTTCAGCAGCTCGCAGATCACGCCTCGTGAGCTCGAGTTGTCGTCGACCACGAGAATGCGGCTTGCGGCCAGTGGCCCCAGGTCGGGCGCCGCTTCCGACGGGGGGGTCGGATCGAGCAGGAACGGAATGTGGACCACGAATGTGGAGCCTCGCCCCGCCTCGCTGTTCACGCTCACCTCCCCGCCCATGAGCTCGGCAAGCTGCCGCGTGATAGCCAGCCCGAGACCGGAGCCGCCAAATCGCCGCACCGTGGAGGCGTCCACCTGGGTGAAGCGGGTAAAAATCACCTCCAGCTTTTCCTGGGGAATTCCAATGCCGGTGTCGTGTACCAGAATGCGCACTCCGGCCAGTCCGCTGCGCTCGCCCACTTCGTAGGCGGCCAGCGTGGCGGTGGGCAGGTCGGAGCCCTGCACGTCGATGAAAACCATCCCCTTTTCGGTGAATTTTACTGCATTTCCGACGAGGTTGATGATAATCTGGCGGACGCGGACCGGGTCTCCCTGCACCCAGCGCGGCGCGTTCGGCGCGTGGCGCACCACGAAATCCAGGCCTTTGGTGGCGGCCGCGTACGACACGATATCAGCCGCCTGGCCCACGACGTCTCGCAGATCAAAGGACACGCACTCGAGGGTGAGGAGGCCGGACTCGATGCGCGCCAGGTCGAGCACGTCGTTGAGCAGGGTGAGCAGTGCATCCGCGCTGGAACGGGCAATGTGCACCGCTTCCCGCTGACGCTGTGTCAGGCGGCTGCTCTTGAGCAGCTCCAGCATCCCGATGATGCCGTTCATCGGCGTTCGAATCTCGTGGCTCATGGTGGCCAGAAAGTCGCTTTTCGCGCGATTGGCCCCTTCGGCCGCGAGACGCGCCTTGTCCAGCTCGCGCTCGGCAAAGTCACGCTCCATCACCGCGCGGCGCAAATTCTGATTGAGCAGCTCGAGCTGCTGGGCGCGGTCGCGCAGTTGCGCGAGCTGGGTATCGCCGCGGGTGGTCATTTCCTCCTCGAGCTGCTTGACTTTCTCCTGGGAGTGCGCCATGGAGTGCATGTCGGCCAGCAGGCCAGCCAGCACCGCCATGTATCCCAGCAGCCGCAGCACGTGGCCCAGCGTGGAGACCAGCCCCCGCTCCTTCTCGGCATCGAGCAGGAAGGGCACCTGCACTTCCAGCGCGATGATGAGAAAAATAACCAGCCAGTGCTCAACCGGATCGGATTTCCAGCGGCGGGCATTCAAAAATCCCAGCATGGCGAGCAGCAGGAGCGGTACCGGCAGCAACTGCTCGGCCTGGGGAAACCGCGCGGCCAGCAGGCTCTGCACGGTCGGAAACAATCCCGCAAGGTACCCGGCGAGCGGCAGAAGGATGATCCATACCGGAAGATTTCGGCCGCGCTTTTCTCCGCCCGGGCCGGAGGCGAACGCCGCCAGCGCTAGAAGCGGCGCCAGGTACAGGGTGGGAAGCACCTCGCTGGCGCTCAGCAGCCAGGGTATCCCTTCGCCGCCCACCGTCGAATATACGATGGCGTGGCACCATTGCAAAACCGCCGCGCCAAGAAATCCGGTGCCGATGGCAAACAAACTCTGGTTGCGAGGGTTGCGCGAGCGAAAGAGAGCCAGCATTCCAGTGGCCAGGGAAAGAGAAGCGACGCTGGTTTCGATAATGGTGTGGAGAAGCGGATCCGCCTGCAGATCCGAGCCGCGGAAAAGAAAGTATGCGATGAGCGGGCCCACCGCGACGGCAAGATAGAGAAGGAGACGACGGCTTCGGGGAGCCGTGCTGGCCGCGGGCGGGACGGCGGCCAGCGGGCTGGCGGTGCCCGACATCGATTACTCCTTGCGCTGGGGGAAACCGGACGCGACGCGCGACTCGCGCTCGCGCCGCAGGAGCTCCCCAGCCTCCGCGGCGTCCACCGGACGCGAGAAGAAATATCCCTGGATGAGGTCACAGGTCAGCGCGCGAATCGCGGCGAGCTGATCCGCCGTCTCGACTCCCTCGGCGACCACTTCCATTCCCAGATTGCGCGCCAGGAGAACGATGGTCTGCACGATCTTCGCGCTCTCGTCCTCCTGGTTGATGCGCTGCACGAAGGACTTGTCCACTTTCAGGCGATCGATGGGAAATCGCTGCAAGTAGCTCAACGAGGAATATCCGGTGCCAAAGTCGTCGATGCTGATGCCGATTCTCAGATCGCGCAGTTGCTGAAGCACCAGGCGCGCGCGGTCGGCATTCTCAATCATCGCGCTCTCCGTCACCTCGAGATGGAGGCAGTGCGCCGGCAGCCCGCTGCTGTTCAGAATATTCAAGATGCGGTCGACGATATCGTGCACCGAGATTTGCCGAGCGGAGAGGTTGACGCTGATGGAAAGCTCGTGATCGTCAAACTCGAGCTGCCAGGCGCGCGTCTGGCGGCAGGCCGCCTCCAGGATCCATCCCCCGAGCTGCACGACCAGCCCGGTTTCCTCGGCCAGCGGGATGAATTCGGCAGGCGGCACCAGTCCCATCTCCGGATGGTGCAGGCGAATCAACGCTTCGAAACCCACGATGCGGCCGCTTTCCGCGGAAACCAGCGGCTGGTAGTAGGCGCGGTATGCGTCGTTTTCCAGGGCATGCCGCAAAATGGTTTCCAGGGTGAAGCGCCGCGACGCTCGCGTCTGCATGGCGGAGTCGAAATTCACAATGCGGGCGCCGCCATTTGCCTTGGCGTGGTGAAGCGCGATCTGCGCGTCGCGCAGAATCTCCTCGGGCCGCTCGTAGCTGTTGTTGAAGTGGACCACGCCGATGCTCGCGCTGGGAAAGAGCTCTTTTCCGCTGAGCACGACCGGCGTGCGCAGCGATTCGAGAATGTGGACGACCACCGGCTCGACATCCGCGAAACGGCGCAGGTCGTCGAGCAGCACCACAAACTCGTCGGATTCCAGTCGGGCCACGGTATCCCCCATGCGGAGCACCTCTTGAAGGCGATGCGCGATGGACACCAGCAGTTGATCGGCGACGCCGTGGCCCAGGCTGTCGTTGATCATCTTGAAGTTGTCGAGATTGACGCCCAGCACCGCGAAATGATATCCCGAGCGGCGTCGGGCGCGGGCCAGCGAGCGCAGCAGCTGCTCGCAGAACAGGAGGCGGTTGGGCAGTCCGGTCAGCGGATCATACACGGTCCGCTCGGTGACGTCGGTCTGCGAGCCGGCCATGCGGTTGGGACGCTCGGCGCCGGTTCGCACGGCCACGCCGCGGCTCAGCACCCAGCGATAATTTCCATGCTTGTCGAGAATGCGGTGCTCGCATTCGAAATGCGGCGTGCCGCCGTCCAGGTGGGCGTCAAGCGAGGCTTTCAGGCGCTCGGCGTCCTCCGGGTGGACGCGGCCAAACCACTCGTCGGGGGAGTCGCCGATCTCGCCGTCCTCGTAACCAAGCATGAACTTCCAGCGCGTGGAGAAGTGGATGGTGTTGGCTTCCAGGCTCCAGTCCCAGATGCCGTCGTTCGCGCCACGCACCGCCAGGGCGTACCGCTCCTCGCTCTCCACCAGGGCCTGCATGACCCGCTTGAGGGCCAGCTCCTTCTCGATGCGGGCGAGGAGGACGGTGAAGTCGACGGGCTTGGTGACGTAGTCGTTGGCCTTCAGCTTGAGGGCGGCCACGGCGTCCGAGCTCTCGCTGCTCGCGGTCATGATGATGACGGGAAGGTGGCGCAGTGCGTCCTGCTCGCGGACGTTGCGGAGCACCTCGAAGCCGTCCATGGCGGGCATGCGCAAATCGAGCAGCATGAGGTCGAAAGGGGTCTGTGAAGACGCGAGCTTCTCCAGCGCCTGACGGCCGTCATGGCAGCGGGAAACCTCATACCCGTGGACCTTGAGCAATTGGGCGATGATCTCGCTGTTCGTCCGATCGTCGTCGACGACAAGCACCTTGACTGGCATGGAAGTCATGGAAGCGAGTAGTTAGGCGCGGCGGCCCGTTGATCCTATGGAGCCGGTCAGGGCGGCTTGTTGTCGGACCCCCAATGCTCGCCGTCCACCTTCCACACCCCCGCCTCGCGGACCATCTCAACCCGTCCGTAGGACGTCTCGTCGCGGTCGTTCAGGAGGTTCTTGGTGAGGCCCTGCAGGTAGAGCATCGCCTTGTCCTCGTCAATCTGCGTCTTCACGACCTTGACGTTCCGCGCGGCCAGCGCCTTCATGAGTCCCAGCACCTGGACGCGCTGTTCCGAGGGCATCCCGGCCAGCTTCTGTCGGCCGCCGGTCGACAGATAGGGCAAAAGCGCCGCGGGGTCGTCGGCGGAAAGCACGGTCTTGTGGTACTTGAGGTACACGTCGGCGGGCGCGTCCGCAGCCAGGACGGCGACGGTGGTGAGGATGAGGGTGACCAGGAGACGCTTCACGGCGTGGTGGCCGCCTGCGCCATGAAGTGCTCGACCTCGCGCAAGTGCGGGAGCGCGCTGCGACCGCCCAGGCCGCGGCACTTCATGGCCGCGACCGCCGAGGCGAAAGTGAGCGCGCGCCGCGCCGGCCAGTCCTGGAGGACGCCGTAGATGAGGCCGCCGTGGAATGCGTCACCGCAGCCCGTGGTGTCCACGACCTCCACCTCGAATGCGGGGATGTCGAGCGTGCCCTCGGCCGTGCGGGCCACGCATCCCCGCGCGCCGCGCGTCACGCAGGTGAGGCGCGCGCCCCACTGGGAAAGGGAATCGAGCGCCGCGCTGACGTCGTCGCGCCCCAGCCATCCGCGCGCGAAGTCGATGGAAACCGCGAGGTAGTCCACCAGCGGCAACAGGTCGCGGACAGGCTCGCGGAAGGTGCCCGCGTCGAGCATGACCGGGATGCCCGCGGCGCGCGCAATGTGGGCCGCGCGCAGGGAGGCGGCGGCGTGCAGCCCGTCGAGATGGAGCAGGCGACCGTCCTCGATGAGTTCCCTGGGGACTTCGCTGACGTCGAGGGGATGGGCGGTGCCGCGCGTCCAGAATACCGTGCGCGAGCCGCTCCCCCGCTCCACCGCCACGAACGCAACCTGGGACGTCTTGTCGGGCGCCACGACCAGGCCGCTGATGTCCACGCCCTCGACAGTCAGGCCGTTGAGAATATCACGACCGTGCGTGTCGTCCCCCACCTTTCCGATGAGCGCGGCCTTGAGGCCGAGGCGGCTGGCGGCGACCATGGCGGTTCCCACCGGGCCGCCACCCTGGCTGAGCAGTGATTTCATCTCGCACTTGGTGTCGACGATCGGATATGCGGTAATCTGGCCCAGAAAGTCGATGCAGCACTGCCCCAGGCCCACCACGTCAAAACGGGACATGCCCGCAGACTTCGGACCCCGGGCGGGCATCTCCCGCTTTTTTTCGGAAAATCGGTTGACGAATTTCCATGGACGGCTTACAATGCAAGAATCAAACTCGAAAGGATACGCACATGGCTCGTCGCCTCGCACCGCCCGCCTCATCCGCGTATTATTCGAGTTCCGTCTACTCGCGGCGTCCCGCCAGACTTCCTGTGCCGGCCTCGTAGGAGCGGCACAACGACCTGCGCGAGACGCCCGCCACCAGCGGGCGTTTTTATTTGCAGTTTACCGGGTTTGTTTCGGCACGCCAAAAATTACGGCCGGGCAGCCTGACGCGGCAAGGCTCCGGTCTCGAAAACCGGCGAGACGCTTGCAGGTTCAAATCCCGTCCCATCCGCCATTATTTTGACTTCAATGAGAAAGGGAACGGTGGCCGAAATGGAAAAATGGAAAGGCACGCGTTTGCTGAACGCGCATGGCTCCCCCGCGGGGCGATGTGGGTTCGAATCCCACCCGTTCCGCCAGAATTAACCCGGGTGGCCGAATGGACAAAGGCACCGGACGGACATTGGGACGGCTCCGGCGAGGAAGGAGTGGCCCCACGCGAGAAGGCGGGTCCGTGAAGGTATACTCCTACATCGTTGTCAGCGACTCGGGATTTGCCCCCAACCCCTTCCATGGGGTGTGCACGCTCGCGTGCTGTAAGCCAATGATTCGGAAGGGCGCAAGTGTTGGCGACATCATCGTCGGAATGACCTCACGAGGCGAGCGCATCGTCTACGCGATGAAAGTGTCGAAGGTGCTGGACTTCGCCGACTACTGGACTGGGGTGCAGTATACGACAAAGCGACCTAAGATGGACACCGGGCGCGCACTTGATAGGTGCGGTGACAATATCTACGAGCCGGTCGCGTTCGGCGAGTTCCGGCAGTGGGCCTCGTTTCATTCCAATAAAGACGGTACAGAGAATATCGAGCACTTGCGGCATGACCTGGACGGAGAGAAAGTGCTGCTCGCACAGCGATTCGCGTACTTCGGCCAGAGCGGACCGCTGGTTCCGTGTCCCATCCTTTCCGATAACGTGATGCTGTCGCTGCCGATTCCCGACAAGTCGTCGCCAATTCGGTATCAGGACGTCACGCTGGGGGGATACTCCCTCGGGCCCGTGGTCTCCGACCTGACCCGTGGAAAGAAGAAGCCACATTTCGGCGCTCACCTCGACCCGGATCTCGTGATGTCGGCCTATCCTCGCGGGCCCGGTTGGCGGGCGATCTTCGGCCAGGCTGATCGCGAGCAAACAGTACTTGCCCGCGAGGGTGTCGGGATCGGAGACCTGTTCCTGTTCTTTGGGTGGTTTCGGCGGGCTGAGTTCATAGGCGATTTGCTCCAATTTGTGAAAGGCGCGCCTGACCTGCACGCACTCTGTCTGGGGCTGGATGCAGATCGAGGCAGTTCTCGATGTGGCGACGGCCACGATCCCGCCCTGGGCGAGCTATCACCCGCATGTCGCAGGGGCGGATCATCGGGCGAACAACACGCTCTACATCGCTCGCGAAACATTGAATGTCCCCGGGGTTGCCAGCGGCATTCCCGGGGCTGGGGTGTTCCCTCGTTATGATGACCGACTTCGTCTGACCAAGCCCGGCGCCAGTCGTAGTCTTTGGAGCCTGCCGGGATGGTTCGCTCCCAACGAGAAGCGACCCGCACTTGGGTATCACCACGACCCGATGCGATGGTCCAGCATGGAAGATCGCGTCGAACTCCACAGCGTCGCCCGAGGGCAGGAGTTCGTGCTTGATACAATCTGGTACCCTGAAGCAGCGATGAACGGCGTGCCATTGTACTCGATCCAGAAATTGATGGGACACAAGAGCATCCGCATGACCGAACGCTATGCCCACCTGTGTCCCGATTACCTCCAGACAGCCGTTGATACCCCGGTGAAAAACAAGAAGCCCGCCAGTAAGCCAATAAATCACACTTCGCAGAAGAGGAACGTCGTCAAACAGGGCATTCCGCAGGATTTAGCACTTTTTAGCACTTCGCCGACCGCCGCAAACTAGTGCCACGTCCGTCAAGTTCGTCCCTACCCAGAATCGCAACGTTTCAGCCCCGCAACGGAAAGGTGAATTGATCGACGGCGTGGTGGAGGCCTCCGGCCCCCGTCGCGCTGTGGTCTGCCCCGTCGCGCTGTGGTCGCCCTACCGTTCGTCACTGCCGATCATTCTGGCCTTCTTTGGGCGCGATGACAACCAAATTGATCGGCAGTGCCCAGGTCGGCGAGGTAGTGGCCTGTAGCTTTCCGCTTTCAGCGGCCGGATGAAACGAATCCCGCGTGGAAGGTACGCTCGCGGCG
>VGFD01000121.1 GCA_016868975.1 Armatimonadota bacterium
CCGCTTGTAGGTGGCACCGATTCCGTCGTCGCGGGTCAGTCCCGGGAAGACCTCCACGAACATCAGGTCGCCCGGCTTGATGTGGCGGCGGCCCTGCGCGTCCAACTCCTCGTCGTGAACGCCGAAGCGGTCGAGCAGGCGCTCCATGTAGTCCTGCAGCGCGCGATCCGTGTCGGCTCCATCAATGGCGCGCATCACCCGCCGCCCCTCCGCCTCGTCGAAGGAGTTGAGATCCACCAGGTAGTCGATGCTCTTCTGCCTCGCCTTGCGCACCTCATCAAGGGCTTCGGCCGAAGTGCCGAGCAGCGACTCCAGGCGCGCGTCCTGCTGCGCGTGGTGGGTGGAGCGCACGAGCCAGGCGCGCAGCGTTCCGAGCAGATCCTCGCTGAGCCGATGCATCACGTGCTCGGATCCGTGCACCGGCTTCTCGAACGCGTGCAGGCCGCGATCCAGCCACGCGAAAAGCGCCTCCTGCGGCGTCTCACGCACGAACAGCGCGTGGATGTCGATGGGATGATCCTGGCCGATGCGGTCCAGGCGGCCGATTCTCTGCTCCAGCGTGTCGGGGTGCAGGGGAAGGTCGTACAGCACGAGGTGGTGGGAGAACTGAAAATTGCGGCCCTCGCCGCCGATCTCGCTGCAAAGCAGCACCTGCGCGCCGCTCGGATCGGCGAAATAGGCGGCCTGGCGGTCGCGCTCCACCACGCTGAGCCCCTCGTGGAAAACCCCGGTGCGCACCGTGGAGTGGTGCTTGATCTGCTCTTGCAGCGCGATCACCGTGGACGGGCGGCTGCAGATGAGCAGCACCTTGTCTCTGGGATGCTCGCGCAAGAAGGACACCAGCCAGGGAACCCGAGGATCGGCCTCGCGGGCGGCCTTGAACGTGGCCGGCTCGAGCCGCTGCGGGCGGTCTTCCGAAGTCGCGAGCATGCGGGGATGCACGTTGTGCACGCTCGACCCCATGGCGACGAAGTCTTCCAGGTCAAGCGCCTCCGGATCGATCTGCTCGTAAACAAAGCGCCACTGCCGTGGCATGTCGAAACCCACCGGATGGAGCACCCGCCGGGGAAATCCCTTGAGGCGGTCGCGCCGGTTGCGGATGAGCACGCGACCGGTTCCGTGCCGGTCCACAAGCGCCCCGATCAGCTCGCGCCGCCCGGCCTTGTCGTCCTTCTTGCGCAGCTGCGCGACGTGGTGCTGGAGGCCTTCGTCGTGCGGGTAGAGCGTGGCGAGCTGGTCTAACAGCGGCCCCAGGTCCTCCTTGCCGTCGGCGATCTTGCGCGCCAGACGGGCCAGTTTTCCGAGGTGCGCCTGCTCCTCCTGGAAGGCCTTGAAGTCGTGAAAGCGCTCCGGATCGACCAGCCGCAGCAAGCCGAACTCGGTGGAAAGCCCGTCGCGCATGGGCGTGGCGGTCAGCAGCAGGAGACCCTTGGCGCGCTGGCTCAGGCGATCGATGGCCTGGTACGCGCTGCCCTTCCACTCCAGGTGGTGCGCCTCGTCGACGATGACCAGATCCCAGCGCACCTGCTCGGCCTGCTTGAGGCGGCGCGGATTTTTCACCAGCCAGTCGATGTTGCAGATCATGCGGCGGGCGACTTGAAAGGCGGAAAACTCTTTCTCCTCAAGCTGCTCGCAGCGCTCCTCGTCGAGCACCGTGAACATCTCGTTGAAGCGGCGGTAGAATTCCGCAAGCCACTGGTGCACCAGGGACTCCGGCACCAGCACCAGCACGCGCTCGGCGCGCCCCAGCGCGCGCATGACGCTGAAAATCAGACCGGCTTCGATGGTTTTTCCCAGGCCCACCTCGTCGGCCAGCAGCACGCGCGGAAGCTCGCGCCGCGATACTTCGTGCGCGATGTAAAGCTGGTGCGGAAGAAGCCGCACGCGCGCCCCCACCAGCCCGCGGGTATCCGGGTTGAGCGCGGCCTGGCGGATTTTCCAGCCGTCGAAGCGCAGCTCGAAATCGCTGAACGGGGATAATTGCCCGCCGAGCAGCTTTTCCACGGCGCCGTCGGAGGGCGCGTCGTCGGCCAGATCCTTCTCGTGCAGCAGGCTGCCGTTGCCCCGGTAGACCAGCAGCCCGGCCTTGCGGTGCACGCTGTCCACCTTGAAGCGCTCGCCGTTGCGGCCGCGCGCCTCCTGGCCGACCGCCAGGATCAGCCGCCGCAGCGGAGCGGTTTTCACGTTGTACACGCGGGTGGTGTCCGCCGCGCGAAATTCAATCTCGACGTTGCGGTGATCCAGGACGCGCGCCACGGTGCCGAGTCCCAGCGCGGGCTCGGCCTCGTTGACCACCCGCTGGCCGGGGGTGTACTCGGTGGTGACCTGCTTCATGGCACCGGCACCAGCTCGCGGAAGCGATCGCTGCGCCGCGGTTGGAAGTTCTTGAGGTGATCGTCGAAGAGCGCCTTCAAGTACGGCTTGTCCGTGCCGTCAAAATAGACCTTCGATTTTGCGTCGGTGCCGGAAGGACGCAGGCAGATGTCGCGCACTTTCCCGCCCTGCACAAACCACATCTGGATGCCGTCCGACCACACGTCGATGCGCTCCAGGCGGTCCCACTCATGGGCCATGCCGGGGATGGCCTCGGTGAGCAATTCGCGCACCTGCTCCAGGATGAGCGGCCTGGGAAGGGTACCTCCCAGGCCGTCCGCGTAGGCGCTCGCCAGGTCGCGGAAGAAGGCGTTGAACGCGACCCGTTCGGAGATTCCGGTTTCCTTCGCCCTGGCAAGCTCGGCCGGATCCACGATGGCCTCATTGTAGTGCACGATGTCGCCGCGGAATTCCATGGGGTTTGATACGCCGTTTTCCTGGAAGACGCGCTCGAGGTATTTGTGCAGGTACATATTTCCGGTCTTTTTTGCCTCCAGGAACAGCCGCGCCATCAGTGACACCGCTGACAGGCATGTCTCGCCGCTGCTCTTCTCGCGCATCGCGAGAACCCCCTCGCCCACCACGTTGTAAACCAGTTCGCGCGGTCCGCCGATGCGCCCGCCGCTCTCCTCGCCGGCGTGGTGCACCTTGGGCCGGCCGCGGAGCCGCATCACGTCTCCGCGCTCGTTGCGCACTTCCAGGCTGCCGTCGGCGGCCCGGTTGTCGAGCGCTTTTTCCACTTCACGCTCGATGGCGGCAATTTCCTTGAATCCGACGGGAACGCGCGTGAAGGGGATCTTGTTGCGCTCGGCCCACTCGTCCCAGGCCAGCGCGGAAACGTAGGTGTGGATGTCGAAATTATCGTAGTCGTCCCAGATGCCTTCGGCTTTTGCGACTTGCATGTCGTTGTCGGCGATCATCAGGAAGAACTGGTTTGGCGAATAAACGGCAAATACCCGATTTTCCCCGAGCGGCAGGTAGGAGATGCCCCAGCGGTCCAGTTCCGGCGCGGCGGATTTTTCCACCACTTGCGCCGCCACGAAGCGGTCCACGTCGGGATCCACGTTGAACACCACCTGGCCGTCGGGGGCGTCCTTCAAGAGGGTCTCGTAGCCGGCCGTCTTCACCACTTGCAGCAGGCTGGCGTCCACGCTGTCGTGCACCACTTCGTAGACGCCCGGCTGGCCTTTTTTCTCGGCCACCCGGAAGCCGATGTTGTGGAAGAACGGGTCTTCCTCGGTGCGCAAGAAATGCCCCTCGAACACGTTGATGATGCCCAGTTCGCGGAAAATCGAGGAAATGGTCCGGTAGCCGGCGCCTCCGAAGAAATCCAGGTGCAGGCCCAGGCCGGCGTCTACCGCTTCGTGGATCTGCTTGAGGGCGCCCGGCGAGGCGGGGCCTTTCCGCAAGTAATTGCAGTAAAGCTTCGCGGTTTTTTCGTAGGAGAGCCGGCGCCACAAGCGCGGGTCGTTCTTGGCGGCGAGCCGCACTGTGTAGCCTTCGGTTTCTGCTTGATGGAGAATCCGGTACAGCTCGTCGACGATTTTCATGTAAAGCGGCGGCAGGTATTGCGAACCGTCCGGTCCAAGAATCTTGTCGCTCTGCTTCTGCGGCGCGCCGTGGCTGCTGGTGAAATAATCCCCGCCGGAGAGGCCGAGCACGAAGACCAGGAACGACCACATGAAAATCGACGAGGTCTTGTCGTTCTTCTCGCTGTCCATCAAGAACGTGTAGAGCCCGTTGGCGGCGTAGATCCGCGAGGAGAGATCCACGAAGCGCGGCGAGTTGGAGCGCACCTCGCTGCCCACGATGCGCACCGGGTTGGCCCGCACGAAGCTCACGATGTCGGCGAGCGGCATGCCGAAAAGATCCTCGACGAGCGCCTGGTTGTCGGAGCCCAGGCGGCGGGCGATCTCCTCGACCGGGGTATTCGGGAGGGATGCCACGCGCTGTGCCTGCAGGTCCTTCACCAGGGCGGAGAGCGCCTCGGCGATGAGCGCGAACATGTACTCGTTGATGCGGTAGCGGTGGTCCCAGGGGCACAGCACGTTCTGGTTCTCGCGCACCCCCGCGGTGGACACCCGGGCCTCGGCGGCGAAGGCGTCCACCTGCGCGCGGAGGCCGATCCGCTTGCACAACTCGGGCGTGTAGGTGAACTCCAGCGCCCCCGGCTCGTGCATCGGAAAGGGAGGATTGTCCTGAATCGGCCAGTTCTCGCGCTCCCACGCCTCCAGGCTCTTGCGGGTCGACTCCAGATAATACGCGCGCATTTGCGCGGGCGTCATTGCGGGGGTAATCGCGACGTCAGAAACGGCCATGATGGGCTCCTCCTAGAAGGGGGTCAATACATAGAAGGGGGTCACTTCTCCGCGAGGGGAAGCCGTCCTCCGACTACGGCATCACCAGCAGCTTGCCCATGCCTTCCAGCTCGTCGTAGCTGGCCGACCAGCCGCCGAGGGGCTGCTCCAGGTACGTGAAGCCGTCCACCAGGCGCTTGAAGGCTTCGCGCAGGTTGAACGACACGTACTCGCGCGGCTCCATGGTGACCGGAAAGCGCTCCTTATGGTAGCGGGCCTGGTAGGCCAGGATCTGGATGGGCCACGACATCGCCGTCACCTTGCGGTACGCTTGAATCCGGGAGAGCAACGCGGGCGTCGAGGACGGCGCCACCTTCGTGAGGTCCACGTCGGTCAGGCCGCGTGGATCCTCACCGAGATATCCCTCCAGGAACGCCGTCTCGTTCTCCCCGCTGAGCCCGTTCAGCGCCAGAAACCAGGCCAGCTCGTAGCCCGGATCGCCGACGCCGGCGCGCTCCCAGTCGATGAGCCAGAGCCGGTCGGTTTCCTCATCGAACAAAAAGTTGTGCGGCACGAGATCCCCGTGGCACAGGCGCAGGGGCCACGAGGACGATCCCCAGGAATCCCACAGCGCCAGCGATTCCTCGACGAATTTCAAGAGCCGCTCGACGCAGTTGTACAGGCTGCCCATCAGCGCGTCGTCGGCCAGCCCCACGTCCTCGCGATAGCGCGCATAGTAGCGGAACATGTCGACGGTGTCCGTCATGTAGTCGCCGAGGTCGCCGAAGCCGTAGGACGGAAAGGTGGGCAGCGCTTCCCACAGCGCGTCGCCGTCCTGGTGGTGGAGCCGCCGCAGCAGCTCGCCCATGCGGCGCAGCACCGACGGTTTTAAATCCGCGCCCCGCAATTCGCGGCCGGGCAGCGCCTCGATCACCAGCGTCGGGTAGGGGAACGGGTCCTGGCGCAGGTCGAGCCAGTGCGAGCGGGCCGTGATGTCGCGGCCCTGCACCTGCCACATCGCGTGGTGCTCGACCCAGAGCGGCTGGGGGTCGCCCTTCACCGCCCACTTCACGATGGCCGCGCGGCCCTGGCGCACGGCCCGCCGCGCTTCGGGGCTCTGCGGGAGGGCCTCCTGCGTTTCGTCCGGCGTGGGCCACACCAGGCACACCTTGTTCTGAAAGCCGCTGGCCAGGAATCCCGCCTGTAGTTTCGCGCGCTCGCCGCTCTCGTCGAGCACCCCCAGCATGCGGCGCGCGTATTGCGCCACGTCGCGGATGTCGGGTGCAGAGGCGCCGTTGTCGGCCGGCAGCGGGCGCTTGCGCACCTGGCGGCTGCCCAGTTCTTGCAGCAGGCGCCGGCCTCGCTTCGGGCGCTTGCGCGGGCCCGGGATGGGCTCCAGCGGCTGGATCTCGCCGCGGTGCAGGCACGCGTTCGAGAGTCGAGCGTAGGGCGGAATCGGATCGCCCGGGCCCAGCACGATGCCGTGCAGGCGGCTGTGCCCGCCGACCCGGTTGTCCCCCATGAGAATGCTTGCGTCGATGCTGGTGGCGCCCTCGATGCGGCATCGCGCGCCGATGACGCCGGGCCCTCCGAGGCTGACCTGGCGCGGAATCCGCGCGCTGTCCGACACCACAAACACGCTGCCGCCCGGCCAGCCGGCGTTCATGCGCTGCCACGCGCCGACCCCGTCGAGCAACGGCGGGCCCTCCATGTTCTGTTCGGTGTGCTTGAGCCCGCGCGCAGCGGCGGCGCGGCGCACTTCTTGCAGCCAGTCGTGGGGCGGCTCGCTCTCGGTGGGCTCGGGAAAATAGCGGATGGTTTCGCCCAGCGTGGCCACGTCGCAAAGGATTGCGGTGGTGGCCGGCTTCTCCTGGCCGTGCCGGGGGAGCGTGTAGGCGCGGATCTGCCAGGCCGGCGGCGGGGTTTCCAGCGTGCGCCAGCCGTCTTCCAGCCAGAGCGCGTTCCAGCCGCAGATGAGCAGCCGGTCGCGGCCGCTCCCGACCTCTTTGAGGCGTTCCGGCGCCGCCGCGAATTGATCGATGTGGGCCAGGGAAATCTCCGGCCAGTGCTTCTGGCGCGCCGCGGCTTCCTCCAGCCATTGCTGCAGGGCCGCGAAGCGGTGCTCGGCGATGACCACGATGCGGCGCGAGCCGGCCGCCACCAGTCCACCAAGCACCCGCTCCAGCGCGGGCACCCCGGTCACTGGAAGCAGCGGAGGCGGCACGGAGTAGGACAGCGGGCGAAAGGCCTCGAGGTCTTCGCACGCCAGGACGATGGCGCACTGCAGCGGCTGGGAGGGCATCGGATTTTTATAGGAGACGCCGCCGCGGGTTTCCTGTCACAGCAGCCGGCGCAGCAGCTTGCCCACCGGGGTGCGCGGCAGCGATTCACGAAAGGTCACCAGGGCGGGGATTTTGTGCGGGCTCAAGCGGCGTCGGCAAAATTCAATGATCTCGTCGGCCTGCGCGCTCATTCCGCGCCGCAGCACCACGTGCGCCTCGAGCTGCGCGGCGCCTCCCACCACGGCCACGTCACGCACCTTGGAGTGCTCGTAAAGCACCTCCTCGATATCGCGCGGATAGATCTGGTTTTCGCCCAGGGAGATGACGTCCTGGCGCCGGCAAATCATCGTGAAATACCCGGACCCGTCCATTGTGGCAAGATCGCCTGTGTGCAGCCAGCCGTCGCGCAGCGCGCGGTCCGTCTCTTCGGGCCGTCCCCAGTATCCCTTCATGAGCTGCGGGCCGCGGACCAGCAGCTCGCCGACTTCGCCGACCGGAAGGTCTCGACCGCTTTCCCAGTCCACGATGCGCGCTTCGGTGGAGGGCAGCGGGACTCCGATTGAGCCCGGCCGGCCGCCGCTGCCCAGCGGATTTGAGTGGGTGACGGGCGAGGCTTCGGTGAGGCCGTACCCCTCCACCAGGCGGCCCTTGCTGAGCCGCTCGAACGCCTCCTTCACTTCGATGGGGAGCGGCGCCGCGCCGCTGATGCAGGCCCGCACCGACGATAATTTGTAGGTTTTCACTCGAGGATGGTTGATCAAGGACACGTACATCGCTGGCACGCCCGGAAATAAGGTGGGCCGGTGTTTTGCGATGGCGCGGAGCGCTTCGCCGGGCCGAAATGAGGGCAGCAGCACCAGACATCCGCTCAGAAAAACGGTCAGCGAAAGCCCGGCGGTCAGCCCGTACGCGTGTGAGAAGGGGAGCGCCGCGAGCAGCTTCTCTTCGCCTTCCCGCGCCTCGCTGTAAAATGCGCGCACCTGAATGGTGTTGGCGACCAGGCTGCGATGGGTCAGCATCACCGCGCGCGGGAGGCCGGTCGTGCCGCCAGTATAAGAAAGGACGGCCACGTCGTTGGGATCGATTTCCAGGTGCGGGGGCCGGCTGTTCCGGTGGGAATTCAGCAGATCGAGAAAATGAAGCGCGTCGCGGGGCGGCTTGCCGCCGTCGCCAAACACGCTGACCATGCGGCTCTGCATTTTCGGCATCGCGTCGCGCACGCGGGCGTGGATGATGCGCACGGTGGGTTTTTCCACCCAGAGCTCCGGTGTTCGCAAACCGTCCGTGGGGCGTGGCGCCTGTCGATCCCGGGCCTCCAGCACGGCGGGCATGCTGGCCCCCACGGTCACCACGGTTTCCGCGCCGCAGTCGGCGATCTGGTGCGCGATTTCCTCGGCGCTGGCCAGCGGATTGGACAGCACCACGATGGCGCCGGCTTTCAGCGCGCCGTAAAACGCCACCACCGCCTGGGGAATGTTGGGCAGCAGGAGCAGCACGCGCGCCCCCGCCCGCACGCCGAGTGCGTGCAAGGCCGCCGCGAAGGCGTTGGCCTGCTCGAGAACCTCACGGTAGGTCATCTCGCCGTCGAAGCAGCGAATGGCGATTTTTCTTGGATGCTGGGCGGCCGCGCAGTGCAGGAAATGATAAAGCGGCACGTGCGGAACATCCACCTGCCAGGGAACGCCCGGGTCGTACGCGTCGCGCCAGTTCATGCGCCCCTGACTTCCTCGATGGTGCCGCGCCACGAGCGCACGCGCTCCTCGAGGAAGCGCTCGAGGGCGCGATTGACCGCGGCGGGCCGCTCGAGAATCGGCATGTGAGCCGCGTAGCGGACAATCTCCACCTGGCAGTTTTGCAATTGAGTGGTCATCGCCATCGCGGAGTCCCGCGGCACCACGCGGTCTCGCTCGCCCAGAATAATCAGTGTGGGGGCGGTGATCGAGGGCAGAAGGCCCCAGCCGTTCCAGGGAAACACCGCGCCCGGAATGAACTTGCGCAGCACCCGGGCCGGACACGAAATGCGGCCCGGGATAGCGCGCCGCGCCAGGTCCAGCAGCCACGGCGGCATGGCGAACAGCACCTTGAGCATGGGGTTGAGCGGAATCACCGTGGAGGTCGCAATCAAGACCAGTTTTGCGACGCGCTCCGGTCGCGTGGCCGCGTAGGTGATGGCCAGCGCGCCGCCAAACGAGTGGGCCACCACCACGAAGCGCTCCGGCAATTGCAGGACGTCCACCAGCCGGTCCAGGTCGTCCATGAATTCATTGAGCGTGTAATCCGCGACCGGAAAATCGGAGTGCCCGTGCCCCCGCATGTCGGGCGCGATGCAGCGGAAGCGGTCGCTGAAATACCCGATTTGATCCTGCCACTGGTTGTTGCGCCCGCCCGCGCCGTGAAGCAGCAGCAGCGTCTGCTGCGGATTCTCCGGACCGGCGTCGATGCAGGAGACGGACAGGCTGTCCGCGATGGCCACTCGGCGACGATGCTCATCCAGCGGGAAGCGGGTCTTCACCGCCCCAGTATAGCAGATTCTAGCGACGCCCCAACTGTGTTCGCTCCGATCTGGGAGCGAACACCTGCGACAAAGTGACGATTTGACGCCGTTCGCATGCTGTTCGCCGGCATCTGGGAGCGAACGGCGTCCGAGCTATTGCTTCTTCTGGCAGGCCAGTCGGTAAAGGGCTTTGCGGAGCGCCTCCCGGCGGGCCGGGTCGCCCTGGGTCCACTGCTCCTCGAGGACGCCGTCGTAGCTGCACGTGAGGTTTTCCTCGAGCAGCGGCGCCTCGGCCTCCGGCGTGACCGGCGGCTGCAACTGGGTGAGCAGGTGGTAGAAGCTGTTGGGGATCACCTTGTCGGCCGCCCAGGCCAGGGCGTACGGGTTTGGCTTCACCCGCGGGACGAACTGTCCGGTTCCCTGCGAGGGACGGGCCGGCGGCTGCCAGGGGATCGACTGCTGCTGCATGCGCCACGGGATGATGAGCAGCGCCAGCAGCAGGGAGGCCGCGGTCAGGTCGATGGCGCCCGATTGCAGCTTCGCGGCCACTTTCGGTGATAAGGGGAGCAAGGGAGGTCTACCGAGGAACTTTACCGGGATCCGCATACGGGAATCCACCAGCCTCTCACTCCGTGGCAAGCCATCCGGCGCGCGCGAATAATTTTCACAGGAGCCCCGTAACGGCGCGGTTTTCGATGGCTTGCTGCATTCATTATATCGTCGCCTTGTCGACCGCGCAATAGGGCTTTCGCCCCACAGAACCGCGCTGTCTCGCCGATTTTTTCGCGGAGTGGGTCTCTTTGCAGACCATCCCCAGACCAGGGGGTCCCGAAAACCCGTCTATCGGCCCGGGCCCGGGTCGTTCGAAAGGCCGGTTCGGAGTCCGAGCCCCAACGGTATAATGAGGGCACACAGAGACCGCAAACGGAGGAACGAAAATGCCAGGTATTGGCCACAGCCGCAACAGCGTGGATGCCCCCACCGTCCCCGCCGGCGGACTCATCGGCGCTCTCGACCGCCTGCGCATGCGAATTCCGCGCTCGGCCCGCGCCGCACGCTCCCGCCGCCGCGTCCAGTACGCCGGTGCCTGGGTGCTGGTGTCTCCCACGAAGTAGCCCTTTCGGAGGCTGCCCGTTTTGAAGGTGGGCGGCGGGCGGCTTGACTTGCCCTCACGTTGGTGGGAAAATACCCTATCATGGACGCCTCCGGCCATCTTGTCATTGGCGCGTTTGGGCCCTTTGGCCCGAAGAGCACCAACCAGGCCGACGAAGTCGCGAAGCGCCTCGTGCAGATGCGCGAGCGCGGGGAGCTTCAAGTTCCTGAAGACGTGCGGGTGACCGTCGTGCCCATGGAGACGAACGTGGACTCCGTTCAACAGTTCGTCCAGACCGCGAAGCAGATGCAGGCCGACCGCGTGCTGATGCTCGGGGAGAGCGGGAGCGGCCTGAAAGTCGAGGCGCAGGCGCACGATCGCGGCCAGCCGCACGGCCTGCTGCTGAGTGCCGTCACCTCGCTGCTGCCCTCCTTTGGCGAGCACGAGACGCTTGCCACCGCCGCGCCCGCCGACCAGATGGCACAGGCTTCCGGCGCCGCGGTCAGCAAGGACGCCGGCAACTTCTATTGCAACTACTCATACCACAGCGCGCTGCAGGCCGGCCTGAACGCCGTTTTCGTTCACGTCCCCAGCGGAATTCTTGGTCTGGGTCGCGATCCCGACGGCGCCGCGCGCGGCGTCAACCAGATGCTCGGCGCCTGGTACCAGGCCGACGCCAACGGCCCGCTCGTCATGCGCGACTGTCATCTTGGACGGGCGGACGACCCGACAGGCTCATCCGACGGGTTCGGCGCGATCCACAGCACGTCGCCGGCCCGTGACACGTAAGCCTGGCGCCAGCGCGGCAATTCTCCGCTGAAAAAAGGAAATTGCCGCAAAAACGCGCCGTTCAGCGTGTTCTTCAATTCAGAGCAGATGACCGCGCGGACCCCCAGTCGGCGCAGCCCCTCCGCGTCGTTGGACGGATCGCCGTCGAAAAGAAACAGCGCTTGCGGGCTCCAGACCAGAACGAAGCGCCGGTCCCGAATGCGGACCGGCATCACCGCGCCGTCCGTCAAGATCACGCCCTCCGGCGCGACGTTTGCTCGCACCGCTGCTTCCATCTGATCCACGTCATAGGGGGCCGGCGCGCGCCGCTCCACGGCCGCCGCCGGCCAGTATCGCAGCGGCACCTCAGCCGGCGCGCTGGGCCAGATCAGCGCCGTGGGCACCGACAGCAGGCAGAGCCCGGTGGCCGCCGCCGT
>VGFD01000122.1 GCA_016868975.1 Armatimonadota bacterium
GCCCTTCTTGTGGGCGTACTGGACCGCAGACTCGAGCGCCTTCGCGGACGATGGGCCACCCAGGCTCATGTTGATGACGTTGGCGCCGTGGTTGGCGGCGAAGCGGATGGCAGCGGCGATGTCCCCGATGCTGCCAAATCCGCGGGCGGAGAGCACCTTGAGCGGCATGATGGAGCAGTTGAACGCGATGCCGGTGACGCCCACTCCGTTGTTGGTGGCCTGCGCGATGGTGCCGGCCACGTGCGTGCCGTGCGCGTGGTCGTCGTTGGCGTGCTCGTTGTTGCCGATGTAGTTCCAGCCCTTCACGAAGCGGATGCCCTTGAGGTCCTCGACCAGCATGAACTTCTGGTAGTCTTCGTAGGCCACGCCGGTGTCAATGACGGCGACAATGGCGTCCCGGCCAGTGGAGCCGACCCATGCCGCCTCCATGCCGATCTTGTGCATGTGCCACTGGTACTTGTAGAGCGGATCGTTGGGCTTGAACGAGCGCGTGGGTGCCAGGCGCTTGATCTGATCCAGGGGCAGCACGTCCTCGTCTTTCCACAGGCCGGCCATGTACGCGTTCGGCTCGGCGGACTCGACCCGCGGATCCGCGCTGAACGCGGCGACCACGGCGTCCATGCGGGCGGGCGGCACGGAGCCCTGGAAGAGCCGATCCGCGACCGACTCCGGGCTGACCGGCTCGAGCATCACGCCCGCCGCGGCGGCCATCTGGTGGACGTCAGCCAGGGGAACGTCGTCCTTGAAGTCCACCAGCACCTGGTCTGCCGGGATGCGGGACAATTCGTCGTATGGGTCGGCCGCGGCGGGCAGGCCGCAGGCCACCAGAAGGATCAGGAACGCTGCAAGGACGCGCATGGGGATTCCTCCAAAGGTTGTCGCCCTGGTAAGCTCAGGCGACGCGGTAGCCGCAGAAAGCGCAGAACTTCGCGTTCGCGGCCAGCTTTCCGGAGCATGAGGGGCAGGTGCGGTCGGCCTGGGGCGTCGCCGCGGCCTGCCGGAACAGGGCCACATTCGCGCCGCAGTGCCCGCAGAAGCGGGCGGTTTCAGGGAGGGCAAGGCCGCAAATCTGGCACACGGTCATTGCGGCCGCGACCGGAGGGGCGACGGGAAAGGTGGGCACCGGCGCCGCGGGCGGCAGCGGCTCGAAGGGTGGTGGCGCCGCGACCGGCTGGGGGGGCGGGGATTCGGCGGGCATGGGCTTGCCGCAGTGGCGGCAGAACTTTTTGCCGACGATCACCGGAAGGCCGCAGGTGCGGCACGGCGTCTCGGCCGGCGCGGCCGCGACGGGCTCGGCCGGGCGTTCCGGGGACGGAGGCACCGCGCCGCCGCTGACTTCGGCGGCGGGGGCGGGATCCGCGGCCGCGATTTCCACCACGGTTGCGCGCGCGGGCTCCGGCTGCGCCACGCCGGCCATCTTGCCCATCGTCGGAGGCGCCTTCAACCCGCGAAGCGTAGGCGGCGACGGCGCGCGCGTGGCCTCGACGGGCTGCTCGACGCGGACGGCCTGCTTGCGGCTGAGCAGCAGCCGCTCGGATTTTTCGCACGACTCCTCGAAAAGCTTGTCGACCATCATCCCCAGCTCTTCGCCGTTCACCTGCATGAGGCTCACCCGCGGGAAGGCGGTGGCCAGCTCGAAGAAATCGAACAGCCAGACGGTGTCCAGGCCGCGGACCGCCGCGAAGTAGTTGATCTCGAAAACGTCGGCGGCCTTGATGAAGGTCAGCTCGAAGGCGGCGAAGGCAGGCATCATCCGCAGCGACGCTGCCAGCTCGGTCAGGGCGTCGGTGGGCACGATGCGGCCGGCCTTCGAGCCGGCGACCACGAAGCCACGCAGTTGCAGCGCGCGCATCAGCCCCTCGAGATCGCTCGCCTGGAGGCTGAACTCGAACGGCGACACGGTGTTGCCCAGCGCCACCATCCATCGCGTGTCCCCGTGGCGCAAACCGTCCTCGACGGCGGCGAGGATCTCATCGAAGCCGATCTCCCCGGCGTTGACCGGCTCGTGGCGCAGCAATCCCTCCAGGCTGCGGCGTCGCAGCACGTCGACGAGCGCCGCCAGCAGGATGTACTCCTTGTAGTTGAAGTCCACCGAGTGTTCGGGTGGAGGAGGCCCGGGCGTCAATGACAGCGTTTCGTCGATCATGCCGCGCAGGTAGGCCGGCCCGTAGGGGAAGGCGATGTCCCAGCCGTCCTCGCCATCCGGGCGGCAGAAGACCAGGCTTTCCGCGTCAAGGGATGTGCTGGCGAAGTAGCGGTCGTAGTGGAGGTCGCCCTCGCGGCCAAGGATGGCGCTCAGGTCCCAGATGGGATCGCAGAGCGTTTTCAGGGCCTCCTGCCACCCCGCGTGCAAAGCGGGCTTTTCGCTCATGACCAGGAGCCCCTTGCGGTACAGGCTCTCCAGCAGGGAATCGCCCAGGGACTCCATGGCCCGCAGGAAAATGCCGTCGGCCCCCACCAGCGGAGATTGCCCGCCGGGTGCGAGGCCGCCGATGCTGAGGGCCGCGCGCAGCTCTTCCTGATTCAGTCGCGCGGACCCCGTTGCCGCGCGCGAAGCCGCCTCAATCGCCATTCTTCGCTCCTTGCAAACCCATTCTCGCCGCCCGAAACGCGTCCCTGCGAAAGGAAGCCGCCGTCCGGTCGAGAAACAGCGGCGACTTCACCAAAACTGCGGCGACTTTACCGATAGGGGACCTGGTCTTGAAACGGTATCTGGCGGTCGTGGTGGGACTGATCGTCCTGCTCTGCGCGGCGGTGGGCCTGGTCCCCTCGCTTCGCGCGCAAGTGTTCGGCGTTCCGCTGCGCTTCGAGTGGAAGCAGGGACAAACGCAGACCACGCGCACCATCCTGGAAGGCAAGGCGAAGCTTGAAGTCGGCGGCTTCGCCGCGTTCACGCTGCCCGAGGCGGCGCGCCAGCTCATTGGCCAGGACATCCCCTTCAAGGTGGAATCGACCTCGCGCCAGTTCGTGCGCTCGGTGGACGCCGAGGGCAACGCCGAAGTGGAGATGACGCCGCAGGGCGGCACCGTGGAGATTTCACGGGCCGGGAAGACGTACAAGCAGCCCATCCCTCGCGAGGCTCCCTCGGTCTGGCGGGTGGATCCACGCGGGCGCGTCCTGGCGGGCGACGGCAAGGCCGCCGGCCACGACAAGGTCATCGGGGAGGTCCTGTGCGGCTTCCTGCCCGGAGATCGGCGTCGGCCGGGCGCTTCCTGGTCCGAGAATCTCGACGTGCCGCTGGACGTCGAGAACGTGAAGGTTCACATGAAGGGTGTGGTGACCTATCACTTTACCGGCCTGCAAACCCTTGCCGGAACGGCCCAGATCCGCAGCGAGCAGGACGTCAAGATCGAGTTGAGCATGCCGGGCGTGATGGGCGTGAACCTGGAAGGGACACTGAAGGGCACCGGCAATACTGACTTCGACCCTTCGAAGAGCGAGATCACCGCCTCAAAAGGGCAGGGTGAGCTGGACATGGGGCTGTCCGTGGGCCCGATGGGCAGCAGCGCGCACCTTGTGGCGAGCTTCAGCGTCCGCACTGAAAACGTCCAGAAGTGACACAGCCGAGGCCTCCACGGTCTTAACCGCCTGCGGTGCGGCCTGTTTCCAGCGTTCTTGCCGGCTCTACGCGGGGACGGTCGGCGTGCGCAGCGCCTCGTCGGCCGCCGCGTCCTGGCGGTTGAGGCTGGGGATGATGCCCCCGGATAGCGGGCGCGCGTCCTCGGCGAGCGGGGTCGGCAGTTGCAGCCGTTCCAGGTCGTCCTCGCGCAACTGCGTCGGGGTGCGCTTTCCAGATACCGCGTATTCGATAAGCACGTCCGCGAGATGCCGCACGAGCCACTTGAAGTACTCGTGGGTGATGACTTCCGGCTTGGCCTCCGGAACCGGGTTCATGAAGTCGATGGCGTACGGGACACCGTCGCGGATGGCAAACTCCACCGTGTTCAGATCGTAGCCCAGCGCCTCATTGAGGCGGATGCAGTCGCGCACGATGAGCTTGCCCATCTCGTCGCTCAGGTGGCGGTGGTCGATGAGATAACGCCGCGCGGCCGGGTCGTACTTGATGGGCAGCACGTACTTCTTGCCCACCACAATGGCGCGCACGTAGTGCTCCCAGTCGATGTACTCTTGCAGCAGCATCACGTCTTCGCCGGAGTCGTTGTACGCGTCCATCAGCTCTTGCGCGTCTGCCACCACGGTGACGTCGCGCCAGCCGTAGCCGTCGTAGGGCTTGAGAACGGCGGGAAAGCCGATGTACGAGACAATCCCTTCCCAGTCGATGGGATATGCGAGGTTGCGCAGGTCGCTGGTCTCCACCTCGTCGTGGTAGGAGCGGGAGGGCAGGCACACGGTGCGCGGCACGGCCACCTCGAGTTTGCGGGCCAGGCTGTAGTTGTAGAACTTGTCGTCCGCGGAGAACCAGAAGGGGTTGTTGATGACGTACGTCCCGGTGAGCGCGACATTCTTGAGGTAGGTTCGATAATAGGTGATCCAGTGGGAGATTCGGTCGAGGATGACGCGGTACGGGGACGGCTCAAAGATGCGCGCCGCTGGAATCGTGCAGAACTCGGCCTTCACGTTGGGAATCGCCCGACGGTTGATCTCCTCGACCAGTACGTCGGTGAACGTCTCCTTGCCAGACAGGATGCCTATTTTCAACAGGGGCGTCGTCACGATCCGCGCCTCTTCGATTCGGCCGCCGCTTCGACCTTCGCCGAAGAATCTGAAGAAAATCCGCGGTTGACAGGCGGGACCTCATCAGGTATCCTGTGACAAAGGCTTTGAAGGGATGGGCTCGTTCTACTGCGCGAGCCCTTCGTTGCTTGTAGAGTGCTCTTTTTGATGCTCTGGCTCACGATGGGCCTGTCCCTGCTGGTCCTCTTTGGCATTGAGGAGATCGTAACGTACATCTCGCTCGACCTCGCCGAGGCCTCCGAGGATCGCTTCAACCACCCCGCTTACTACGCGCTCTGCCTGACCATCATCGTCATTGCCTGGCCGATGGTGCTCATGGAGTACGTGCAGCGCAAATCGTAGCCGTCAGCCCGGGATCTTGAAGCGAGGCCGCTGATAGCTTTTACACACAGACAGTCTCGCGGGCCATTGCCTCGACCAGGGCCTTGCGCATTCCGTCCGCGCCCTTGTCCAACACCCGATCGTGGCTGCGCGGCTTCTCCGGGGTAAGTTCCCGGATCCAGGCCCAGACCTCCCCGGAGGTGCGCGGGAGGGCTGCCTCGTAACGTTCCACCAGTGTCGGGTCCCAGGCGGACAGCTCGCGGACGAGGCGCGCGGTGCCCGCCTGCATTTTTTGGAGAAGCTCCACTTTGGCCTGGAGCGAGCGCAGCGCCTCGACCTGGCGTTCGAGGACGCGCGCGGCCACCGTCTCCAGCGCGCGGCGCACCTGGGACAGCGCATTGCGCTCGCGCAGGCGGTCGACCAGCACTTGCGCGTGCTCGGCGACTTCGGACAGTTCCGGATGCTTCTGAAAGCCCCACATCAGAGAGCCGGCCTTTCCCTTCAGTGACTGCAGCGCCGCCTCCAGCGCGGTCTGCGCGCGGGTGGCGCCGCGGGTGGCGAGGTCCTGGAGGCGAGTCATCTCGGCTTGCATCTGCGCCACGGCCTGGCGCAGCCCGTCACCCGCCGCGGAGAGTCCGCGCAGGCTGACGTCGCGCATGCAGCGGTCGGCGGCGGCGTCCAGGCCGTCAAGCGCGCGCTGCTCCAGGCGCCGCGCTTCCGCCTCGCCTTCGGTTGTGGCGCTTGTTGCAAGCGTGGCCACCCACGGCGCCGGGTCGAGCGCCTTGAAGAATGCCTTGTCTCGCAGGGCGGCCCTTTCGGCCAGCAGCATCTCGGCTTCGGGGCGCGCGAGTCGGTCGCGGAGCGCGTCCAGCGGTTGGCGGAAATCCTGGACGCGCTCGCGCACCAGCATCTCCAGGCCAGCGACCTCCGAGGGGGCTTCGAGAGCGGATAGCATGGCGCGCACCGCGGCGTTCTGGCCTAGAACGGTGTCGCGCCAATCGGACCAGTCCGGGGGCAGCACGGGCGGAAGCGCGTCGCCTTCCACGCGTCCGTCGGCAAAGAGGGTGAGTTGCTTCACACGGCCGTCGCTGGTGAATGCCTCGATGCGATCCGCGGCAACTTCGAAGCGGATGTGCCCCCACCCGCGCACGGGACCCTGCTCGGTGAACCGCGCGGCGGACAGGGAAGGCGCCTGTCCGTGCCGTGCCGCCTGGTATGCCATGGTCAGCGCGGCTTCCACGGGCAGCAGATCCAAGAGCTCGGAGTCGGGCAAGAGCAGGGTCTCGCCGTCCGCGAACGGGCGCGCGCCGCGCAGGGCGAGGAGCTCCAGACAGCGGTGCAGCGTGGGGTCGCCGTAGCGAATCCCGCTGGCTTCTTGCAGGTGGACGAGCGTGGCGGCAAGCGCCTCGTCGAGCGCGTCCACACGCTCGAAGCGCGCGGCCGGCACGCGATTTTCGCTGCCGCACACGGTGCACGGGCCGCTCGGCTGCAACGGATAAGAGCACTGACCGCAACGCATGCTTGAAGGGGCTCCCTTGCATTGAATGACGTTCACAATTCGTCGTGAAGCGGCTCCGGTCCTGTATAAAATTCAAGGCCGACGCTTGACACGCCGGCGTTGATGTATTAGAATCGGGTCTACATCGCGCATGTGCCCGTAGCTCAATGGATAGAGCGTCTGGCTACGGACCAGAAGGTTGGGGGTTCGAATCCCTCCGGGCACGCCACAAGACAACCCCGCCACCCGCGGGGTTTTGTGTTTTTTTTGGGGTCTGGGCTGGATCTGCGAGACAGGGATCCAGGCCCGAAGCTTAGAATGCTTGAGAAAAATCCAAGGGTGTAAAATCCATGGCGCTTTCCGAACCCAACCGCCGCTCTCCCCGCCAGTTCAACGACCTCTCCGGGCGGGAGTGGATCCGCTTCACGCGATCCTGGTTCGTGCACAACCCGCCGCGCCGCAAGCGCAGCGAGATCCAGCACCCGGCCAAGTATCCCGAGGGCATGGCCGAGGAGTTCATCCGCTTCTTCACGCGGCAGGACGAGTGGGTGCTCGACCCTTTCGCGGGGGTGGGCTCCACGCTCATCGCGTGCGCGGCGAGCGGGCGTCGCGGCCTGGGCATCGAGATCTCGCCGGAGTTCGCCGCCCTGGCGCGCGAGGCGGTGGAAGCCCGCGAACAATTGCTCGTCAACGGCGACGCCCGCGACGCCTCCCGCATCGTGAGCGAGCATGGCCCGGGCCGCGTGCAGCTCATCCTTACCTCGCCGCCCTACTGGGACATGCTGGGCAAGAGCCGCGGCGGCGTCCAGTCGGTGCACAAGAAGCGCAGGGCCAGCGGTCTGAAGACGGTGTACTCCAACAACGCCCGCGACCTGGGCAACATCACCGACTACGACGCCTTCCTGGACGCCCTCCGCGACGTTTTCGTCGGGATGAAGCCAGCCCTCGAGGTTGGCCGCTACCTGGTCATCATCTGTCAGAACGTCCGCACTCCGGAAGGTGTCGTGCAGCCGCTCGCGTGGGATCTTGCGCGCCGCCTTTCGGGCCCGTTCCAGTTCAAGGGCGAGCGCATCTGGGTTCAGGACAACAAGCCGCTCGGCATCTGGGGCTACCCCACCGAGTTCGTCACCAACGTGCACCATCACTACTGCCTCGTATTCAAGCACGGCGGGGCATAACGGCGCAGGGTTTGGCTGGCAGAAGGACGAATTCGTGGTATAATAGGCCGAGGTTGAGATCCAGGTAACACCAACAGGAGGGCTGGCTCTCTGCTCATCGGGCGGAGAGTGTGCCGGGGAAACGCACTCGGGCCACGGGAGTGGCGGCGTACGCGAGGAGTTGTCCATTTGAAAGAAGCGCCGCGCCGGCATGGGCCGATGGTGGCAGCACTGTTCCTGGTCGCTGTAGGGGCAATTGGATACGCCAGCATACTGAGCATTGGACCGGTCCAGACGAAGGATCCGATGCTGTTTCGGATTCTCTTCGGAGTGGCCGCGCTGATCATCGAGCTGCTGGCGCTCGAAACCCCCTACCTTGGCTATGCCAGTCTGGCCGTCGTTCCCTACGCCGCGCTTGGAATGGAGGACGGGCCCCGCTGGGCGCTCTGGATTGCCGGGGCGGCCCTTCTGGCGCGCACCATCGTGCGCAATCGCCAGGATGTGGCGGCGCGCCTCACTGACTTCTCCATCGCTTTACTGACCGTTGCTGCGGTCGTCTTTGCCTGGTGGTTGAATCCCGCCCGACCCACAGTCATCTCTGACTTCTGGCACACCAATGGCCTCATCGCCGTGGGCGCGATGATGGCCGCGTGCTTCCTGACGGATTTTCTCCTGTGTGGGATGTGCGCGTCGATGCTTGACGCAGAGCCGCGCGAGGTGTGGAAGAAAGTCCGCATGCGGACGCGCATCTTCACGACGCTCACGCTTCCGCTTGCAGTGATCGCCGTCTATCTACTGCACGCCAACGTCGGGAAGGACGACTGGATCAGCTATCACCCGATGTTGCCGCTGATCGTGCTGTTGCCGCTGGGTGCACTGCAACGTGCAGTCCGCTTCGGCATCGAGGAAGAGTTCCTCCGCAAGCAGGACAAGGTGGAAAAGGCGCTCCAGCATTCCCTCGAGGAACTCGGCGACTACAAGAACCAGAACCGCGCGCTGATGGCCGACCTGCAGAAGCGGGTGGACGAGATCACGATTCTCTTCGAAATGGGCCAGCAGCTGGGCGCGTCCAAGGACCTGAACAAGACCCTCGAGATCATCATCAAGATGATCCGCCGCCTGTTGATCTACCAGTCCTGTGTCATCTACCTCGTCAACGAGAAGGGCGCGTTGGTGCCCGCGAAGTGCGTCTCGCCCTACGCGGACGTGGTAGAACTGTCGCCGCTCCTTCAGCTCGAGGAATCCATGGTCAACCTCGTGGTGCAGAGCAAGAAGCCGGTCCTGGTGTCCGATATGCAGGGGGATCACGAGCACCGCATCTTCAACGACGAGAAATCCATCATGTGCGTCCCGCTTATCGTGAAGGACGACATCATCGGCGTCATCTACGTGGGCACGCTCCGCCCCGGCTCCTACACCGACGACCACGTGCACATCCTCGAAACACTGGGCAACCCGGCCGCGACCGCCATCAAGTCGGCTCAGTTCCACGCGCTGCAAGAAGAGCAACTCAGTCGCGAGCAGCGTCTCCGTCAGCAGGCGAACGAGCGCAACAACCAGTTGAACGTGCTTTACCAGTTGGGCCGCGACCTCAACCGCAGCGTCAAGATGAAGGATATCCTTGATATCGTCGTCCAGCACATGGGTCAGCTAGTGCGCTTCCAGTCCGCGATCATCTTTATCAGTCGTCCACCCGACGGCCAGCTCGTGCCCATGAAGGTGATGAGCCCCTACGAGGGGCTGTTCACTGGATTTGTGGCCAGCCCCGAGGACCAGGATACAGTACTGGGATGGGTTGCGGTAAACAAGCGCCACCTGCTGCTCGCGGATGCGCGCGAGTCGCGGTTTGACAATATCATCCGCGCCGAGCTCTCCTATATCATGGTGCCGCTGCTCACCGAGGACGAGATTCTTGGCGTGCTCTACGTGGGCTCTGCGGAGCCGGGCGTCTACGACGACGAAGTGCTCAACCTGGTGACGATGGTGTCGGCACAGGCCGCGATGGCGATCCAGAAGGCCGCGCTGTTTGAGAAGACCGAGGGCCTCGCGATTACCGATGGCGTCACCGGTCTGTACACGCATCGCTACTTCCAGGAACGCCTCAACGAGGAAGTCCGCTGGGCCGAACGCTACAACCGCCCCCTCTCCCTGATCATGGTGGACACCGACCACTTCAAGAAGTTCAATGACACGCTGGGCCATCCTGAGGGCGACAAGCTGCTCAAGGAGATTGCCGCGCTGCTCCGCTCGTATACTCGGGAGAGTGACCTCGTGTGCCGCTACGGCGGCGACGAGTTCTCCCTGATCCTGAAGGACACCGACAAGGATGCCGCGGTGAAGACCGGCGAGCGCATTCGCGAGGCGTTCCAGCTGCGCTTCGGCAAGCTGGCCGTGAAGGTTACTTCCAGCATCGGAGTGTCGAGCTTCCCCATCGACGCGCGCGGAAAGGCAGAGTTGGTCACCGCCGCCGACGCCGCGCTCTATCGATCCAAGCAGGGCGGTCGCAACCGGGTGTCCTATGCGACGCCGATCGACGCCTCGGAGCCACCGGGCCAGCCGAGCTTACGTTAGCTCGAGGCGCTCGATTCTCGGGAGCAAGTCTTCCAATCGCTGCAGTGCCGCGCCCGCCTTCAGCTCCTTCCGATGCGGGCGGGCCGGATTTCCCGACGCGGTTACGCCCTTTCCCACATCAGTCCACGCGACCGCGCGGCCGGCCACGATCCCCAGGGGCCCCACGCGGACGCCCGCGCGCACGCTCGCCTGGGCTGCGGTCACGCTGCCGTCGTGGAGGACAGCGTCCGGCTCCACCATCGAGTGGCCCACCAGGATGCAGGCCCGGCCGATGGTTGCGCCGTCCGCGATCATCACGAGATTGTCGATTTTGGTGCCGTCGCCGACCTGGGCGTTTGCGCCAATCACTGCATTAGCACCGATCTCGACGTCATTTCCGATGACCGCGGGCGCACCCACGCCGATCCGGCCGCCGGCGTGGATAATGCAGCTTGCTCCGACGCGCGTGCCCTGGTGCAGGCGCGCCCGGGGATGGATGCGGGTGCCGCGCATCACCGTCGCCCCTTCGCCAACATAGACGTGCGCGCCGATCACTACGTCCGCCTCGAGGACGGCGCCCTCGCCCACCTGGGCGTACGGTCCTACCGTAGTGGTCGGGTGGATGTCGGCGGAAGGCGCCACCGTAGCCAGGGGGTGGATCCCGACTGGCGTGGGCGGCGTGGGATGAAACATTCTGAGCATTCGCGCGAAGGCAAGCCGGGGATTGCGCGCCTCGATGCATGGGCGCGTTTCGCAGGCCACGCCGGGCGGCACGATGAATGCCGCGGCCGGGGTCGCAAGCGCGTCGTCGAGTTGCGCCGGCCGTTCGATAAAGATGATGCTGTCCGGAGTGGCTTCCGCCATGCCACGCACCGAGCCAATGCGCAGCCGGGCGTCCGCGGAGGGCGCCAGAGTGCCGTCGCAGGCGCGCGCCAGTTCCTCGAGGGGGATGGTTGCAGGCAAGATTATTCCTCCGGAAGCCCGATTCGCACGGAGGCTTGCCGAGCCCTGCGCCGGGACTCTAAAAGGGGCCGAAACCCTGAACTGAAGCCGTTTCTTAGGAGTCGGCGGGAGCCCAAAGTCCTTTTTGTCCCTGGTTGTGCTGCTTTTTGTGCGTGCCTGAAATCGCACCCGGCATTTGCATGAATCACGGTTCGCACTGTCGAAGCAGCGAGCCTGACATTGAATGTTATTCAGGACATGCAGGTACAGCAGTTCATTGCGGATGTGGGCTGGTCGCTGGCAGGTCGGGACGACACCAGACTGGCGCGGGCGATTCGCGAGGGCGAAGAACCGACACCGTGTACACGTTGGAGGAGGAAGCCGCGGTCGATGAGTGCCTCCGCTACCTGAAGGACCGCGGCTTCGTCGGATTCTTTGAGCGACTGGCCAGCCACCTGCGGCTCGATACCGCCGATTCAGTATGTTTGGCTGTACTTTGTCAAGGTGCTCTCGGGAATTGAGAGGGTGTCTGAATA
>VGFD01000123.1 GCA_016868975.1 Armatimonadota bacterium
CCAGGCGGGCAAAAACGTCATTGTTGGCGCCGGCCTCTGGCGCGCCGGCCGGTCCACCGATCCCCTGCAGGCCGCCGATGCCCTGGGGTGCGCCGGCCGGTCCACCGATCCCCTGCAGGCCGCCGATGCCCTGGGGTGCGCCGAGACCGTTGACCGGCGGACCGCCGCCCAGCTGGGCCTGGACCTGTTTGATGTATTCCGGATCCATCGGGGTATTTTTCATCATTTGCGCGAGCATCGCGGCCTGCTCCGGAGTGAGGCCGGGCGCGCCCTGAGGCTGCGCGCCACCGCCCTTGCCGGCGGCCTTCATCATGTCCCCGATGCCCTTGAGCAGGCCTTCCGCGCCCTTGGGGGCCCCCTGAGGCTGCCCTCCGCCCTGGGGCTGTCCTCCGCCCTGGGGCTGTCCTCCGCCCTGGGGCTGTCCTCCGCCCTGGGGCTGTCCGCCACCCTGCGGTTGTCCGCCGCCCTGCGGTTGTCCGCCGCCCTGGGACTGGGTTTGCGGCTGCTCGGCCGCTTTTTCTCCCGCGCCCTGGCCGACCTTTTCTTTCGCTTCATTCAGCGCGCGGACGTTTTCTCCGGCGCCGTCGGCTTCGCGGCCGGCGTCCTTGGCCTGCTGGTTGGCTTCTTGCTGGCCCTCCTGGTTCTTGTTGAGGTCTTCGCCGAGCTGCCCGACGTCCTGGGCGGCCTCCTCATGCCGCTTGCCGGAGTCGTCGAGTGCTTGCTGGGCCTCCTGCTTCTCGGTTTGCGCCTGCTCGAGCTCCTGCTGCGCTTTCTCTTTCGCCTCACTGGCTTCGTTGAGCGCCTCCTCGGCCTGCTGCAGCTTCTGCTCGTCCTGCTTGAGCTTTTGCTCGGCCTGCTGCTTCTGCTGCTGGAGCTGCTGCTTGCGCTGCTCGGCCTGCTGCTTCTCCTGGTCTTTCTGCTGGGCTTGCTGCTCCTGCTGCTGGGCCTGCTGCTCCTGCTGCGCGGCTTGCTGCTGGAGCTGCGCGGCCTGGCCGGCGGTTTCTGGATTGCTCTGCATGGACGCCGCCTGGGAGCGCAGCTGCTGGGCTTGCTGCTGGTGCTGCTGTCCCTGCTGGCGCGCCTGCTGGGCCTGCTGGCCGGCCTGCTGGATTTTCTTGTCTTCCTGCTTGACCTGGTTGTCCAGCTTCTGGACTTCCTGCTTGCCCTTGTCGACGTCTTGCTTCGCCTTCGTCTGATCCTGCTGCGCCTTCTGCTCCTTTTCAGTGGCGTCGTCGAGGCCTTTTTTCGCTTCCTGCTCCTTGCCTTCGGCCTGCTTGACGTCGTTCTGGTCCTTCTCGACGTCCTGCTGCGCCTGGTCCTTGTCGGCCTGACGGGCGTCCTTGTCGTTCTTGATCTGGTCGCCCTCGCCCTTGAGGCGTTCCCCGTCGCCCTGCGCCCTCTTGGCGTCGCCGTCGGCTTTCTCCGCCCGTTGAGACTGCTGGCGCAGCGGATCGTCAAAGTCGGCGGCTTTCTTGCCGGTGACCTGGGTGGGACCGCCGGTGCCATTTTGCGCCGCGGCCGGCGGCTGCTGACCGCCCGCGCCCTGGCCCTTGCCCGCTCCGCCAGCGCCTTGCTTTCCGCCGCCAAGGCCCTTCATCATGTCTCCGATGCCCTTGAGAATGCCGTCCATGTTGGGCCCGCCACCTTTGCCGCCGGCGCCACCGGGCGGCATGCCGGGAGCCATCGCGCCCATTTGCGCGAGATTTTGAAATAACTTTTGCATGTCTTCCGCGCTCTTGAGCAGCGGCGACATGGACGGATCGTTGAGCGCCATCATGGCGAACTGCTGCTGATCCGGCGGCAGCATCCCAATGATGCCGGCCAGTTCGTCGTTCAGCGCGGGCGTGCCGGCGAAGCCGTCCCGCCCAAACACGCCGGGTTGCAAGCCGCCGGCCGCTTGCTGCGGTCCGCCCAGCCCGGGTTGCAACGCAAAAGGAGTTTGAACTCCGTTGATCCCACTCAGCACGGTGAAGGCCTCCACATTCAGGTGTGTCCTGACGCCTCACCCCAAGACTCTTCCTCGGAAATGGCTTTCACGCACAAGGGTAAGCTCGTCCAGAGTGTTCACAAAATGTTAACATCCGACAATAATTTCGTTCACATGCGTGTGATTGGATCTGCGTCCGGTCGCGCGCGTGGTAGAATGGGCTGGCAGGCGTATGGCTAGGAGCGACCATGGACAAAGACCTGAAAGCCGTGAAAGATGAGCTGAAGGGTGACATTCACTCCCTGAAGGGTGACATGCAGGACCTGAGGGATGAGCTCAAGGGTGACATGCAGGACCTGAGGGATGAGCTCAAGGGCGACATGCAGGACCTGAGGGATGAGCTCAAGGGCGACATGCGGGACCTGAGGGATGAGCTCAAGGGTGACATGCAGGACCTGAGGGATGAGCTCAAGGGCGACATGCAGACCCTGAAGGATGAGCTGAAGGGTGACATGCAGACCCTGAAGGATGACCTCAGCGAAGTGATCAGCGCCGGGCTCAGGGAGGTTAACCGCACAATTTCCCGACAGACCGCGAGCATGGACCAGTCGTTCGCCGGCCGGGATGCCACGTTCGCCGCGCACCGAACGAACATGTCTATTGTCTGGGGTACGTTGTACGGCCTCCTGGGCGAAGACAGGGAAGTGATCGACCACCTCCGCAAGCGATTTGAGGACCTGGAGCGCAAGCAGGCGTCCTGATTCGGGCGGGCGAACCTCTGTCGCCGCATGTCCTGGCCCCTCCACATCTCGCCCGTTGACGCAGTCGTCGTACTGCTCTATTTCTGCGCCGTCTCCTGGATCGCGTGGCGCTCCAGCCAGCACCAGAAGAGCGCGCGGGGATTTCTCATCGGCGAGCGCGAGATCCCCTGGTGGGCCGCCATGCTTTCGATTATCGGCACCGAGATCAGCGCCCTGACCTTTGTCGGCGTGCCCGCGTATGCGTATGCGAAGACCGGTAATTTCAGCTACTTGATGGGCGGGGTGGGGATGATCTTCGCGCGGATGATCGTGGCGAAGTGGTTCGTCCCCGCATATTATCGCTACGACGTCGTGTCCATCTACGAATTTCTCGAGCGCCGCTTCGGCCCCTGGACGCGCAACCTCGCCGTCCTGATCTTCATGTTCACCCGGGTCGCCATGAGCGGCGTGCGCCTTTATGCGGGCTCGATCATTGTGGCGGAAGCGGTGGGCGTCTCGTATTCCGCGGCCATCATCATCACCGCCGCCATTGCCACGGTGTACACCATCCTGGGCGGCATCCGCTCGGTGATCTGGACCGAGGTGATGCAGGTCTGCGTGATGTTCGGTGGCGCGCTCGCGGCCGCGTGCATTCTCTACAACGCCATGCCCGACGGCTGGCATAGCATCGCGCAGGCGACGGCGGGCATGGATAAGTTCCGGCTCGTCGACACGACCTTCAGCTTCACCAGCTCCGAGCACGAGTTCAGCATCTGGTCCGCGCTCATCGGACTCACGATATTCAACCTGTCGATTTTCGGAACGGACTATGACATGGTTCAGCGCATGCTGACCACCAACGACGCAAAGCACAGCGCCCGCGCCGTCGTCACCTCCGCCCTCGCCGACGTGCCCATCGCGACCTTGTTCCTGAGCATAGGCATCATGTTGTTTGCATACTACAGCTATTTTCCGGATCCCACGCTCCCCATGGACAACGGGGAGGTCATCGCCAAGAAGGTGTTCCCGCATTTTATTCTGACCCAGATCCCGCATGGTCTTGTGGGGCTTGTCGTAGCCGGAATTCTCTCGGTGGCGCTGTCCTCGTTTCAATCCGCCCTGAACGCGCTCTCGGCTTCCTTCACGGTCGACGTGTATCGGCGGCATCTCGTGCGGTCAGCGCCAGATCACCACTACGTGCAGGCCACCCGTTTGGCCACCGTGGGCTTTGCTGTGCTTCTTACGATGGTGGCGTTTCTCTCGGCGCCGGTGAAAAACTTGCTTATTCTCGGTCTGGAAATTCCCTCGTACACCTACTGCGCGCTGCTTGGCGTATTTCTGGTGGGCATTCTGACGCGGCGAGGAACGGACCGGTCCTGCGCGCTTGCCATGCTGCTGACTATTCCCTTCGTCCTTTTCGTGCTCCACCAGTGGATGGGCCTCGCCTGGACCTGGAACGCATTTTTCGGTACCGCATTTTCGGTGTCCGTCGCCCTGACTCTAGGATGGTCGCGCCGCTTTCAAGAGGACGCATGAGCCTCATCAGCGATCTGGAAGCGCTGGGCGGACGACCCATCGAGACGCGCCCGCCGGCCTCCGCCCGCCGCATGCGCGCGCTGCTCGAACGTCACGACAACCCCGATGCTTCGTTCTCCAATGTGGTCGTGGCCGGCACCGTCGGAAAGGGTTCCACGGCCGCCGTCCTTGCCGCCTTGTTGCAGGCGCATGGCCACCGCGTCGGCCTGTTTACCGGACCGCATCTGGAGCGCTACAACGAGCGCATCCGGGTCAACGGCCGCGATATTGGCGAGCGGCCCTTCGCGTGCGTGCTGCGACAGGCACTCACTACGGCGACAGAATTCGCGCGGCGCGATGATCCGGCGTGGCGTCCTTCAGTACTTGAAGTTCTGGCCCTGGCCGCGTGTCTGCACTTTCACGCCAACGGCATTGAGTGGGCGGTGATGGAGGCCGGCGTGGGCGGTGCCCGCGACTACACGATGGCCCTGAACGCGCGCGCCACCGTCCTGACCCAGGTGGGTCTCGATCACATGCACCTTCTGGGCCAAACGATCGAGGAGATAGCCCGGGAGAAAATGGCCATCGCGCGGCCGGAGATTCCCTTGATTTGCGCGGCGCGGGCGCCTGAGGCAAGAAAAATGCTCACCCATCCCACGTGTTTGATCGGCCGTGATTTTGAGGTGCAATCGGTGGAGGTTTCCCTGGAGGGCACCAGTTTCGATCTCGGCGACCTGCGGGAACTGCACGTCCCGCTCATCGGCGCGCACCAGGCGGACAACGCGGCGGCCGCCATCACTTGCCTGCGGGATCTGGCTGACCGCCGTCTTCTTGAAATCGATAAGCGCCGAATTCGCCTCGGGCTGAAACGGGCGCGAATGCCGGGCCGCCTGGAGCGATTTCCCGGGCCGCCGGAAATCATCCTCGACGGCGCACATCAGCCCGAGGGTGCTCGCGCGCTGCGGAAAACCCTGCAGGAGACCTGCGGTGACCGCTACGTGGCGCTTGTGCTCGGCGTGCTGGCCGACAAGGATCGGGCCGGCGTCATCGAAGCGCTCGCCCCGGCGGCCTCCGCGCTCATCCTGACCCAGCCGCCCTGGGCGAGCCGCACGGGCAGCCTCGAGGAATTCGCAGCGGGAAAAGACAACGCCTGCGTGATCGAAGATCCACTCGAAGTGCTCGAGCACGCAAAGACGCTCGCAATTAAAAAAAACGGCCTGGTCTGCGTGGCCGGCTCGCTATACCTCGCGGGCGTCGTCCGCGCCCAGCTTTGTGGCGCGCGACACAAGTAGCTTAGTGGTCCGCGGCGCAAGTCTGATCATGAATTGGAGCCCCAAATCGGTTTGATCGTGTCGCGCGACACGCCCTTATCCCTCGTCGGATTTTCCGCTGACTCGGCGCGCCTCGGTTTCGATGCGCTTGATGCGCTCGCTGGACGGGGGATGGGACAGCAGCAGAATCTTGCGCAGATCGGTGGGAGCCTCCCGATTGCCCAGCAAGATCTTGAGCAGCCGCGCGTGCCCCATGGGATCGAAGCCGGCCTCCGCCGCGTAGTGCACGCCCAGGGAATCGGCCTCGCGCTCGAAATCCCGCTCCATTTTGCGGCGGCCGTAATTGAACACCTGGAACGGCCCGGCGGCGCCGTGCCGCATCATGTTCAAATCCTGCACGGCGCGATCGACGACCTTGTCGTTGAACTCCAGCGCCGCGTACTCCACCATGTATGACTTGGCCACGTGCTGCTTCATGATGTGCACCATCTCGTGGGCCATCGCGCCGGCCAGCTCGTCGTCCCCGAAGCCGGCGGCCATCATTCCGCGGGTGATGTACACGTAGCCGGCGCAGGACGCGGCCATGTTGCGGTGCGGCTCGTTGCTGATCTGGAAGCGCCAGGTGTAGCGGCCCTCGGGGTCGGCGGCGCCGGCCACCGCGTGCCCGATGCGGTCGATGCGCTCCTGATATCCCCAGTTGCGGGCGAACTTGCGGGTCTTGTGGACCCACTTGTCGATCTCGCGGCCAAGACGAAGCTCGGCATCGGCATCGATGCGGGCGATCCCTCCGAAAGCGGAAGTGGCCGCGGTCAGCAGAAGACCCGCGGCCAGGGCGAGGGCGATCGAGTTGCGGCGCTTCATGGAACGTCCCCCGGGGGAGAAGAATCACTCTCTATAATCTCGCATGTGGACGAAAGTTTCCAGGGGGCGCATGCCGAAGCCAGCGCCGTGCAGATCGACGTCGACGAAATCGCCCGGCGCGCCGGCTGGTCAGATCCCCACTGGCGATTTCGGGCCTTCTGCTGCCCCGCGTGCCGCTGCGCCTACCTGTACGAGGAAGAGTATGGCGAGGTCTGGCTCGACCCCGACCACCTGGAGCGGACCGTCTGCATCAGCGGCCTGGAGTCATTCCCCTGCGAGGCGTGCGGCAAGATCGTCCTGTACCAGCCGTTCGGGTCGTCGTCCGCGGAGATCCAGCCCGCGGCGGACGATCTGGCTCGCTGGGCCTGGGCCCTTAGTCACCCTTAGTGGTCCGCGGCGCAAGTCTGATCATGAATTGGAGCCCCGGGCGCGGACCACTAAGCCCCAAATCGGTTTGATTGTGTCGCGCGACACGCCCGGGTCAGTCGTTGTCCCGTAAGGCGAAGCTACTTGTGTCGCGCGCCACGGCCTGCCTACTCCCCAACGGTCAGGGGTCTGCGGAGCCGACGCCACCATCGTCTTGACTGCCTGCTGCGCGGCCTGCGTTTTACCGGGTGTTGGTCAACAAGCTCAGCGCGGAACTCGGCCGTTGAGCGGAAGCGTAACCAGCGGCGACGCGTCGTTGCCGGTCGCGATGTTCAGCGTCTCGCGCAGCCGCTCGCCCGGCGCCGTGGGGCGCGCGGTGAGCACGAAAGAGACCCCGCCTCGCACCGGCTTGAGATCGGAGACCTGCACCGCGGGCAGCCTCGACTGAGGCTTGACCGGCTTGAAGGGCACGCGCGGCTCCAGGGCGCGAATCACGACGGTCCGTTGCGCAGTCTGACCCACGCCGAGCGTTCCGAAGTCCACCACCGGCGGCTCCAGCGCATAGAGCGGCCGAATTCGTCCCTTCACGTAGAGACGCAGGGGGGAGAGCGGATCGTCGGAGTACACGTGCACCCACTTGCGGAATTCTCCGCCGCGCGCGCCGGCCACGAAGGATACCTCCACGGGCAGCGACTCGCCGGGCTGCAGCACCGTTTTCGAGAGGGACGTCGCCGTGCAGCCGCAACTGGTCCAGGTCCGCTCCAGCCGCGCCGGGCCTTTTCCCGTGTTGCGGATGACGAACTTGTGGCGCGCCTTTGCGCCCTGGCGCACTTCGCCGAGGTCACCGCCTTCACTGTCGGCCGACAGAACGGGGAAGGGCCCGGTCCGCTGCACCGGCTTGACGACGGGACGCGGGGCAGTGGGCGCGAGCGGTACGCGCGCGACCTCGGGCAGCCTGGACGACGCTGGACGGTATGCCGCTGCCGCGTACGGGCCTTCGGAAAGGAGCAGCACCAGCGCCTGCGCGCAGAACAGGCTGAGCAGAAGCAGTGCGGCGCGAAGACCGTTCGGCACGATCACTGGCACGGCGGCGTCGCGCACGTTTCCGGAACTCCGTTCGGATCCGGCGTGGGCGGCGTCAGCGAGAAACTGGTAAATGCATTGTAGATGGCGTTCCACAACACGGTGCGAGTGACCAGCGTGTCGTTGGGCAGGGCGGGTCCGATGTGCTGCTGGGACAGGTTGGGGTCGTTCGGCTCTGGCGCGTAATAGCTGCTGAACGGATTGCCGTTCGGATCCGCCGGGCTCAGCGAGTAGATACCAAACCCTTCCTCGTCGTCGTAGCAATTGGGGCGGCCGCTGTCAGGCGGCCCACCGTTCCAGGCGTTGGGCTGACCGTTCTTGTACCACTCGTCGGAGAATTCGAAATAGAACGCGCCGAGGAAGAAGTGGCTGTATAGATTTGAATATGCGGCCTGCATCATGCAGGCGAGGGTGTGCGCCGCGTTGGCCCCGGTGGTATTACTGGGGCTGTTCGGGTCATACGTGTTCGGGTCGAAAGAATTCGGATCGTTCGGCTCCGTGTACACGATCGCGCCGTTCGGATCGTTGGTGGTGGCCGGCCAGCCAAATTCGGTGAAAATCACCGGCTTCCAGAGCGGGCTGTTGGGATCGTTCGGATCCTGTAGCTGGCCATAGGCATACTGGTTCGCGCCGGCCGAGTTCGGCTGGTTGCCCAGCACCGGCGTCAGGTAATAATCCTGGTACGTGTTGACGCCCCAGTAGTCGAATGGCACCTGCGCTCCGTAGGGCAGGTTGGGATCCAGCTGCGCCGGCGTCACCACCGGCGGCGTGTTGGCCCCCGTAGAGCAGTAGTAGGCGTTCGGATCATTCGCGTCGTTTGGGTCCATTGGAAAGTTTGCATCGAGCGGCATGTAGTTTGCCGCGAAGTAGGGGATGGGCGGAGAGTCGTGCGCCGCCCAGCCCACCAGCTTGCCCGGCGCGTTGGCCTTGATGGTGGCCGCGTATTTCTTGGCCTGGCCCCAGAAATAATCGGTGCAGTAGGTGGATGCGTAGTTCGTGCAGGTGCCGCCGGTGGTCCAGGGCTGGGCGTCCTGCTCGTTCATGATGTTAAACCCGATGACGGCGGGATGATCCCCGATGCCGAGCCCCTGGCCGACGGTGCTGGCGGAAGTGGTCTCGTTGAGCACGTACTCCCAGAACGCGCCCTGGCCGGTGCTGGCTTCTGGCTGTCCGAGCTGGAACAGGAAGTCCGGCATCGGGATGTCCACCAGCACGTAGATTCCGTTCTTGTAGCACCAGTCCAGGAACTGAATGTGGCTGACGCCCTGGTACTGCGTGTAGTTGTTGCCCTGGTTGATGGTGGGCTGGTAGATCCAGTTGCAGTGCGGGTTGTTGGGGTCGTTGTCGTAGTCGCAGATCGGCCAGCGCGACATCATCGCGTAAACGCGGATGGCGTTGCAGCCCATCGCCTTGATGGTCAGGATGTCGTTGCGCGCATTGTAGGGCGTTCCCGAGAGCGCGCCACTTCCCCAGATTGCGAAGAAGCTGTCCTGCACCGTGCCGTTGGGATCGATGGGCACCGTGGTATCGAAGAAGTAGTCGCCCAGGAAGGGCAGCTCGGAAACCTGGTACGGCACCCGCGTCGGCGAGTAGCACACGCCCTTGATGCGGAACGCGGTCCCCGGCGCGCTGTTGATCGATTGCTTCATGGTAAAGTAGCCGCTTGCGTTGCGGGTGAGCGTCCACGTCGTGGTGTCCGGAGCGCTCACGATCTGCGGGCTGTCCTCGCGGTGCTCGCCGTCCTCGAGGTACACCGGGAAGCTGGAGGTGTGTAGCTGCACCGACTGGTTGCGCAGATACGCGATCGTGATGCGGGTGACCTTGATGGGGACAAACTTGATGATCAGCAGGGTCGTCGCCGCGTAGTCCTGCTGGGGCAGCAGGACGTTGCCGTTGGCGTCGTAGCCGGTGACGCGCAGGGTGTCCACGTTCGCGGGGAGGGTTAGCGACACCGAGGTCGCCGGTTTGGCGGCGGCCCGCGCGGTGGTGGCTTGCGCAAACGCCACGGTCAGGGTCCGGTCTGAGTGGGCTGCGACGACGTGGCCGGCGGGTTGTTCGCGCCGCGTCCACCGCTGCACCCCCCGACGAGTACCGTTGCCGCCACCAGTACAAGACAATAGCAAACCAGCCAATCACGCGTACTGCTCATCGGTCACTTCCACTTCCCTATGATTGCGGTGCCTGCGGACGAGTGTGATTCAAGTCAGCCCTGGAAGGTTTCTCCCGGTTTCAGTCGAGCATCATTTCCGGCACCCGCCCCAGAATCGAGGGCAGGTTCGCCTCACGGGCGAGTCGTGGAAATTGCGGAATGAGGCGCAGAATGGCCGGTATGCGATCCGCCATGGCGGGCGCGAACATGGCCGGCAGCGCGCCGATGAAAAATCGGTATGCGGCCTCGTCGTAGGGATACCACCAGAGTTGCTTCTCGCGCCGCGCGCCGTCCTCGGAGATGAATTTCACGCTGACCATTTCCTGCAATCCGTAGCGGCCGTGCGTGCGCCCCAGGCCGGACCCCTTCACGCCGCCCCAGGGGGCCTCGCAGAGCGCGAACGAATAATTGACGTCGTTGATTGTCACCGCGCCGGCCTCGAGGCGCCGCGCCATCCGCTCGGCCCGCCGGCTGTCGCGCGTCCAGACCGACGCGGTCAGGCCGTAGGGGCAATCGTTGGCCAGCCGCGCGGCCTCATCCTCGGTATCAAAGGCCATGATGGGAAGCAGCGGCCCGAAGGTTTCCTCGCGCATCACCAGCATGTCGTGCGTCACCTCGGAAAGGACGGTTGGCTCGAAATAACGCCCGTGCAAGCGCTTGCCGCCGACCAGCAGGCGCGCTCCGCGGGCCAGCGCGTCCGCGACCTGGGCTTCGACCTTGCGCACGCCGTCCTCGGTGGTCATGGGACCCATTTCGGTATCCGGGCTGGTCGGGTCGCCCACCACGATCTCCCGCGCGTGCGCCACCACCGCTTCGGTGAAGGCAGGCAGAACCGAGCGCTGCACGTACACGCGCTCCACCGAGGAGCACGACTGCCCCGCATTCATGAACGCGCCCCAGCAGACGCCATGCGCGGCCCGGGTGAGGTCGGCGTCCTCGAACACGACGGACGGGTCCTTGCCGCCCAGCTCGAGAATGATTTTCTTGGGGCCGGCCGCGGCCAGCGTCATCACTCGCTGACCCACCTCGTTGCTGCCGGTAAACATCACGAGGCGGACCGCCTCATGCGTCACCAGCGACTCCGCCACGCTCGACGCGCAGGTGACTACCTGAAAAGCGGCTTGCGGCACGCCGGCCGCGCGGAAGATCTCGCCAATGGCGAGGCCGATGTGCGGCGTGGTGGAACTGGGCCGGAATATTGCGGCATTCCCCACGGCAACGCACATCGCTGCCTGACACATGGGAATCGCGAACGGATAATTCCAGGCGGACAAAATGCTGGTGACGCCCATCGGCTGCACGATGCAGCGGCTTCGCTTGTCCGCCATGAAGGGCAGCGCGTGGGAGATGGGCAGTTCCTGGAGGAACTGCTCGGCTTCGGCGGCGCACCACTTCAGGCAGTCCAGCGACGAAATGACTTCCGCGGTGACGGCCTCGGTGCACGGCTTCCCCTGCTCGCGGGCAATCAATTGCGCAATTTCCTCGGCGCGTCCCAGCAGGATGTCTCGCGCGCGCACCAACATTTCCGCGCGCTCCGCGAAAGGCCGCTCGCCCCACTCCCACTGGCAGCCCGCCGCGCGCTCGAGGGCGGCCGCCACCTCCTCGGCCCCCATCAAGGGGATGGTTCCGATGGCCTGCTCGTCGACTGGAGAAGCAATCTCAATGGTGGTGTTCATGGGCACGACTTCGGTTCGATCGGGGCCGCTCCTTCATAAAAGGGGTCTGCGAGCGCTTGCAGAATCCCCGTGCGCGCAAAGGAGATCTCCCCATGGCCACG
>VGFD01000124.1 GCA_016868975.1 Armatimonadota bacterium
CTGTAGGTCCGCTGGTAGCGCGCCAGCGCGACGGGCACCTGATCGGAGTGGCCGGTCATTGACGGCGGATCGCAAACAATCAGGTCGAATTTTTCTCCCGGCAGAAGCCGCTCGCCGTAGTGGAAGGCGTCGGCCTCGACAAAGCGCTGCACGCCCGGGCGCCTCGTGTGGTGCTTTTCTCCGAAGGCGAGGGCCGCTTCCGAAGAATCCACGTTCCACACCTCGAACGCGCCCGCCGTCTCGGCCGCCAACCCCAGCGTGCAGGTGTTGCTGAACAGGTTGAGCACGCGCAGCCCGGCCAGCGGCCGCTCCAGCACCCAGCGGCGCAGCCCGCGCAGGTCGAGATAGAATCCGCCCTTCTGTCCACCCAGCGGATCCACGTGGTAGGTCAGGCCCGCCTCGCGCACCGCCACCTCCGCGGGGACCTCCCCGCGCAGCGTGCGCACCTCACGCGTCGATCCGGCGCGCCGCGTCGGCATCCGCCAGAGGACCGCCTCGAGTCCCAGCAGACGCGCCGCCACGCCGGCCGCCCAGCGACCCAGCACGTCGGTGCCGCGCGAGTACGTCTGCAGCACCCCGACCTGCCCGTACACGTCGAAGTTGACCCCGGGCACCAGGTCGTTCTCCCCGTGCAGCGCGCGCCAGGCGCTCGTGGTCTTGCGCAGGTCGGCGCGCCGCTCCAGCGCTCCCAGCACCTGCTTCTCCAGCCACGCCGCGTCGGGCGGGCGGTCGCCGCGGCGCACCAGGCGAATGCCCACCGCGCCTTCGGCCTCGTAGATGCCGTAGCCGACGATCTGGTTCTGGCCGTCGTAAAGCCGCAGCCACTGGCCGTCGCGGAACACGCCCGCGGCGCTGCTCAGCGACCCGCGGAAGACCCAGGGATGGCCCTGCAGCACGGCGCGGAGAGCGTCGCGCTTCAACTGGTAGCGGCGGGGATCGAGCGTCGACTGTTGCATGCCGGGCCCTTTCGCCGGGAGGACCCTGGTTGTCCCGCTGCGTACAAGCCCGCATGCGCCACCTTTTCCGCCTGATGCTCGTCCTTGCCGCGCTCTGCCTCCTCCCCGTGTCCGTGCGCGCCGATTCCTTGCCCAACCTCGACGGCGACTGGATCGTCGGGGAAATCGACGGCAGCGACTACGATCTGTTCATGTCGTTCAACCGCAGCCAGGGAACGATGCAGCCGCGCCCGATGGCGAACAGCCCCACGCCGTCTCCCCGGCAGCTGACCCTGGACAGGTCGAAGGCGCCGTTCTACACCGTCACCATCGCCGAGGGCAACGACCCCTTCGTGACCCACTCGCGGATCCTGCTGCAGACGCCCAACGACACCATCTGCTGGATTGAGGGCAGACCCCACCTGTTGCGCCTGCGGCGGCTCACGAAAAATCCCGTCGAGGCGCTGCGGGGACCGTGGCAGATCGGGGGCGCGATGGGCAACGATCCCCGCCACCTCACCCTGGACGACAGCTCGGTCACCTTCACCATGCCCGACGGCAGCAAGAAGGTCGCCGCGGTGTACCAGGTGTACTCCAAAGACCGTCCCACCGTCGATCTGGTTATCGCGCCCCCAGCCGGCGTGGCCAACCTGATTCATTTCCAGCCCGTGCCGGACGGCTCGTTCATTACCTGGGGGGCGGAGCGCGGCTCGTACCACGTCCTGTATCGGGCCGGGCAGAAACCCGCGTGGCTGACTGAAGACGCGCCGGCCTCCACGACGCCTGCCCCCTGATTAGAATCCCCCAACAGATCTTGACGGAACCCCCCCGCTCGCGAGACAATCAGGTATTGGGTCCGAGAGGGTAAGGCGTGGAAGTTTCCCGGGTCCGCAACGGCGCGTCGCAGCAACTGCCAGGCACGAAGGGCAACGTGCACTGGATTTCCGCGTACCAGAAAGAGAACGACGACACCGTCAGCCTGCAAGCGGAAACGCCCAAAGAGGTCCGCTGGCGCCAGCGCCTCCTCAAGAAGGGCGCCGCCTTCGTGCGCGGCGTCGCGGCCGGGCGGGCCGGTCTCCCGCGCCGCGTGTCCCGCGCCGAGAAGATTGCGGTTGGCGCCATGAGCACACTCGCGGCGGCTGGGGCGGCCGTGGGCGCCGTCCTCGGCGGCCCGGTGGGGTTCGTCGCCGGCGCGGCGCTTGGCACCGCCGCTTCCAGCCTGGTGGCCGCCGCGCTGCTCATGCCGGGCTGGCCGATCGAATTGTGCAAGACCATCAAGGAGCCGAAGCGGCCGGCACCCGGCACCGACGTGAACCTGGTGCCCTCCACCGACACGCCGCTGCTCGGCAAGGGGGTGCAGCGCCGCCTGGACTTCCTCTGCAAAGCGGAAACCACCGACGGCAACAAGGTCAAGCTGATGCTCTCCGGCCCATGGGCCTTCGCGGAGCGCAATCACCTGTTCGAGAACGCGAAGAAGTCCATCAACCTGCAGACCTACATTTTCCACGACGACGAAACCGGCTGGAACACCGCGAAAATCCTCGCCGACAAGGCCCGCCAGGGCGTCGAGGTGCGCGTGCTGGTCGACGGCGTGGGCACCAGCGACACCGACAGCAAGATTTTTCATTCCCTGCGCGAGGCCGGCGCCGAGGTCGTCGAATTCTGCCCGCCGACCCAGGCCGTCGAGCGGCTGAACACCCGCTGGCACCAGAAAATCGTCACCGTGGACGACGAGGCCGCCATCGTGGGCGGAATGAACGTCGGCAGCGAATACGCCTACACCGGCACCGGCCGGGTGGACGTCAGCAAGGGAACCTCGTCCGCGTCAGCTTCATGGCTGAGCGACGCCGATGCCCTCATCACCGGCCCGGCCGCCACGAAAATCGGCCAGCAGTTCAACGAAAACTGGCGGCTCGCGACCCTGGAATTGCTTCCCGATCCGGCGCCCCAGGCGGAGAACGGGGACGGCGTGACTACCCGTTTCATCAGCCAGCTCCCCTACGAAAAGGGCGAGACCACCATCAACCAGTGGTACCTGGAGATGCTCAAGAATGCGCGCGACACGGCGTACATCGCAAATGCCTACTTCGTGCCCGACGGGGAATTGCTCGACGCGATGTGCGACGCGGCAAAGCGCGGCGTGGACGTGCGCGTTTTGACCAATTCACAGGAGTCTTCAGACCACGCCATCCCCATGGTGGTTCAGGCGGCCCGCAGCACGTACGAGCGGCTGCTCGAGGCCGGCGTGCGGGTTTACGAAGCGAAAAGCCCGGGTGACGTCCTGCGCGTGCTGCACAAGAAGACCGCGGTATTCGACGGAATGGTTTCCGCCGTGGGCTCGTACAACTTAGACCCGCGCAGCGCAAAATTAAATTCCGAGTGCATGCTCGAAGTGCAGGGACAGATCCACGGCAGCCAGATGCTGGCGCAATTCGCGCGCGATTTGCGCCGATCCCGCGAGGTCCGCAAGAAAGACCTGTACGAGGGCACCGTGCTCGACCGCCTGGAGCAGTGGTTCTACGGCGGGCCATTGAAGGGGCTGACTTAAGTGTCGCGCGACACAACTCAAGGCTGGTTGCCCAGGTAGATCTCTGAAGTAATCTCGCTGGTGCTCTGCTGAGGCTTTTCGATCACCGCGCGCACCGTGACCCGCAGCAGGCGCGGGCCCACCAGAGCGAAGCGCACCGCGCCGGAGGGGCCCAGCACCGCGAGCCTTCGCGTTTCGTTTCGCGCCCCGTCGAACCGCACCAGATCTCCGCCCGCCGTCCGGGTGATATTCGAAAAAGCCCCGCTGTAATCGATGCCGCCGGCCACCACCACCGGCACGCTGCTCTCCGGTCGCTTCAGAAAAACCAGCCGGTCGGCGGTCGTCTGCTCCAGCGAAACCCGGGAGCCGGCCAGCTCGCGACGGATGTGATCGACGCCGTTCGCCGCCTGCCGAAACGTCTCCGCGTGCACGTCGGTCTTGGTGAACGCCTGACGGCTCATATTCTGGATGAGCACGATGACCAGCAGGACGCCAGCGAATATGGCGGAGGCGACGACGACCTCCATGAGGGTAACGCCTCGGGTCTCTTCCAGGCGCCCCCTGGCCCCCCGGTCACGTCGTGTTGTCATGAAAAAAGGTCCACAGGGTGTACACGTGATCCCCAGACCGATCCTTGTAGTATACCTTTACGGTTACCCGCTTGAGCACGTTGTCCGGCGGATCTTCAAAAGCCTCAATTACCTCGTATTCGAATCCGTCACGACCCGCGACGGGCGTGCGCGGCAACGCCACCGAAGGAAATTCCCCGGAAAATTGCGCCTGGAGCCCGGCCATTACCGAGCCGGCGATCTCGCTGGCCATCAATTGCTCGCGGTTAGCCACCGTGGCCCGCAGCGCGTAGGCCTGCACGGTGACCAGCGCGAGAACCGCGATGGCCAGTACGGCAACCGCCACCACCACTTCGCCGAGGGTGAATCCGCGCCTCAAAAGGTCCCCTTGGGGGTGTAGCGCCAGCGCCCGGCCGGATCTCGTTTTCCACCACCGGTCAGCTCATAAAGGTTGGGCAGGATGCCCTGGTTGCCGGTTCGGTCCGAGTAATCCAGCAGCGTCGGCGACGGCCCCCGCTTGCTCCACTGGCGATTGGGAATGGGCGGCACCAGCCAGTAGCGGCCGCGATCCGGGCTGTACATGAACAGCGAATCCACGCCCTCGCGCACCCAGCGCACGTACAGGTTGCCGGCCCCGTCGACGGCACTCTCGGTCACGTTTCCGGCGCCCTGCGTGGAGGTGCCCCCGGTAGTTTCCAGCGCGGCGTTCTGCAAGAAGATGGCCGGCGCGGGCGGAAGCACTTCCCACTTGCTGCCGTCGTACTTGTAGATGGTGTCGATTCCGTCACGCGAGAACACCGCATACAGCTCACTGTCCCGGTTCGACGAGAGCCCCTTGAGATTATAGGCGGCCAGCCCGTCCTCGCTCTGCACCGCCTCCAGCATGTACTGGCCGGTGAGCGGATCGCGCACCCGCCGATAATACGTTTTTGGCGTGGGAGGAAGCAGGCTCCAGCGGCCGTCGTACTTGTACAATGCGTCGACGCCCTCACGCGAATGGCGCGCGAACAGCGTCCCATCGGGGGCGGCCGAGAAATCGCGCAGATTTCCCACGAAGCGGTTGGGAACCGGCGTGGAGTTCCCATAACGGTCGACATTGTGGAGTGGAGTCGGCGGCAGCGCGCTCCACGACGGCGTGGTGGCCGAAAGATCCATGGTCCACACCGTGTCGATACCGTCCTTGCCGTTGCGCACGTAGAGTCGATTATCTCCATCGCTCACCAGATCGGTCAGCGCGCTCGCGGTCGTGGTGGTGGGGATCAGCGTGCCGGCGGAGCTGTACCGGCTGTTCGGCACTGGCGGCAGCAACGACCACTTCTGCGTTGTCCCATCCAGCTTGAGCACGGTGTCCGGCCGGTCCTCGCGATAGCGGATGGCGAACAAATTCCCCCTGGTATCCGCGGCGACCCAGCGCGCGAAAGCGGTGAAGTCGTTGCGCGTGCTCTCGTCGCTGGTGCCGTCCACCACGTTGCCCTTGCTGTCATAATAGGTGTTGGGAACCGGCGGCACCGGCTGCCAGTCCTCCGGCGTCGCGGCGCCACTGGTCAGCCGCTCGGCGGCGATGCCGTAGAACGTGGTGGCGTTGGAAACGCCGGGACGCGTGTAGACCCGGCCCGCGACGATGGGGCGCTTGCGCACGGTGAGCCCGAACGGCTGGGAGGCCCCGTTGTCGAGCGTCCCCAGCCCGCGCACCAGGATGACGTCGGTCTTGTCGGTGGGCTCGACCCAGGATTCGAGGCGGCCACCCTCCATGGGAGTCACCAGCCGGGCGTCAAACCCCTTGTGCGCCGCCTCAAAGCCGGCGTCCTCGTTGAGCCCCTTGAGGACGAGCTGGCAGGCGGCGTGCGCGAGGTAGCGCGCGCGGGTCTTGTCGTGCCCTTGCCGCGTGACTTGATAATTCTGACTCACGGTCAACTGCACGGCGGTGATCAGCGCATAGATGCACAGCACCGCGAACAGGGCCGTGGGCAACACCAACCCCCGGGGGCTCATCAGAGACATCTTAGCATGGCGATCTGACCTGAATCCAAAAATTACAGAACCTTCACAAGCTCGAACACCGGCAGAAACGCCGCCAGCACGACCAGCCCGACCACCAGGCCCATCCCCATCATCATGCAGGGCTCCAGCACGCGGATGCCGCGCTCCAGGCGGTCTTCCTGGCGCTCCTCCATCATCTCGGCGGCGCGGATGAGCATCTGCGGGACCTTCCCCGACTCCACGCCGGACGCCACCCAGATGCCCACGAAGCGGGGGAAGAGGCCGGACTGCTCCATCGCGCCGGCCAGCGTGGCGCCATTCTTGAGACGGGAAAGAACTTCGTCCAGGCCGGAAAGCGACTGCAGCGCGTCCACCACGCCGACCCCGGCCTCCATCATTGTCCCCAGGTTGCGGCAGGCCGACGCGGTGGCGTCTGCCCGCAGCCACGCGCTCACCAGCGGCACGCGGCGGAGTGCCTCGCCGACGTGATGGGAGGCCCTGGGGCTCAGCGCCGCCCCGATCCACGCCAGGAAGGGCAGCGCGATGAGCGCGCCCAGCACGATCCCAGGCAAGGGGCTTCGGGTGACCGCGACCAGCACCTTTGTTACCGGCGGCAGCGGCGCGCCGGTTTCGGAAAAGACCGAGACGTACCCGGGCAGCATCCAGTAAATCAGGAAGGCCAGCATGCAGACGCACGCGACAAACAGAAATCCCGGGTAGGTGAGCGCGGACTTGATGCGGTTCGCGCGGTCCTCCTGGCGGCGCAGCAGGGCGGAGAGGCGGTGCAGCACCTCGCCCATGTTTCCGCTCGTCTCCCCGATGCGGATCATCTGCACGTAAAAGGCGCTGAACGCCGCCGACATGCGCGTCATGGCGGCCGACATCTTAAACCCCGAGCACACCGAGTCGTAGAGGATGTTGGCGACCCGCGCCGTCTCCAGATCCTCGGAGTCGGTGAGGACCTGCAGTGCGCGCGCGTAGGAGAAACCCGCGGTCAGCATGACGTCGAGCTGCACGGTGAAAATCGTGAGGGCACGCAGCGGCAGGCGGACGTCGTAATCGTCCGCGGACTTCCGCGGCGGGGGAAGAGGCACCGCAACCGGCTCGGCTCTGGAAACCGGCGCCGGTGGTTCCGGCTCGCGCGCCACCAGCTCGAGAATCGTCCAGCCGCGCGACTCGAGCTGGCGCGTCGCCTCATCCCTGCTGGCCGCGCCCACATGGCCGTCGCGATACGACCCGTCGCGGGTGACGCAATGGTACGAGAAGGTTGGCATGGACGGCACTCGCTTCGCCGCCGCAGCCTTAAATCATTGCCCAGGGAGGAACGCGAGCCCCGGCGAAATTTCAAGTTCAAGGGAAGGGAGAGCAAACACCCATGCATCCCCGAATCCTCGTGGTTGAAGACGACGAGGACATGCGCGACAGCATCGTCGACACCCTCGAAGACGCCGGTTATCAGGTCGGCGCGGCGGCCAGCGGGGCCGAGGCGCTGGCACTGGCGGGCCGCTCCGGATTTGGCCTCATCATCACCGACGTCCGCATGGCCGGCATGGACGGCATCGAGACGCTGGCCCGGCTGCGCCGCGAGCATCCCTACATGCGGAGCATCGTCATCACCGGCTACGCCAGCGACGACGCGCCCACCCGCGCCATCCAGGCGGAGGCCTGGGACTACATCTACAAGCCGTTCGGGCGCGACGACCTGCTGCGCGCCGTGGAGCGCGTCAAGAACGCCGACTCCGACCGCAACAAGACCACCACGCTGATTGACGCGCTCACCTCCGGCTACCAGAAGCTGAAGGACACCGCGGCGGCCGTGGTGACCGACATCCAGCTCGCGTCCGTCGAGCAGGTGCGCACCCAGGCGTTCCAGAGCTTCTACGTGGGCGTCCGCTCCCGCAAGCTGGCCTCGGCGAGCGCCCTGTACGTCTGGGAGCGCCTGGAGGCCGCCGAGCGGGAGCGGCAGGCGCTGAAGGAGGGCGGGCTGCACCTGCAGGAGCGCCAATCGGTCGTCGACGCCTACCAGTACGTCGTCGACCTGCTCGGCGCCATCTCGCGCGATTCGCTGGCGGTGGCCAACCCGTCGCGGACCTCGCACATCGATCGGCAGGCCTTCCAAGCGTTCTTCCGCGGCATCCAGGAGGGCCGCATCGGCGCCCACGAGCTGACCCTGGCGGCTTTCGTCCGCTACATGGATGCGTTCGCCATGGAGCGCTCCAGCGACCTGCGCGAGCATTACCGCGCCTTCTGGGGAGACCCGGCGGCCTGAGGTGGTGAGAGTCGCCACGATCCTCGCGTGCCTCCTCCTCGTCGCGTGGATCGTGGTCACGGCGTCGCGCCCGCCGCTCGGCCCTCCCCTGCTCGTCCTGGGGATTTCCGCGTTGCTGCTGGAGTTGCGCGCGGTGCCCATGCCCGGCCTGGGACTGTTCAGCGCGGCCGGGGCGTGCTACGTCGCCGCCGCCCTGGTGTGCGGGCCGCTGGCCGCGGCGGGGATGGCGCTTTGCGCGCTGGCGGCGCGCGGGGTGCTGCTGGGACATTGGCGGCAGATGCCCGCGGATCTGCTGCCGGCGCTGGCGGCGGCGGGGGCCGGGCTGGTCGCGGGAGCGCGACCACTGGAAACCCTCGCGGCGGTCCTTCCCTCCGCGACCGCCATCGCGTACGGATCGGCAGCCATCGTGGCGCACCGCCTGCTGGTCCGTGACCTCACCCGTGAGGAACGCCTGGAATGGCTCGGGGTCGCGCCCTCCGTCGCGTTGCTGCAAGCCGCGGTGGGACTGGCCGGCGCCGGCCTTGGCGTGGCAGTCGCGAACACCCCCTGGGCCGCCCTGTGGCTCGTCCCCCTCCTGTGGGCCAGCCACCTCGCCGCGGCCAACGCGGCACACCGCGCCCACGGCCTGCAAGTCGAGACGGCCCGCGAAAAAATCGCCTATGAGGTGCGCCGCCTGGATCGCGACCGGGGGTTCGTGGAAGTGGCGCGCCGCCAGATGCTGGACGCCATCGACGAGCGCCAGACCCTGGAAGCCTTCACCCGCCGCCTGTCCGCCAGCGCGGACATGCGCGAGACGCTGGAGCTCATCTTAGATGAGGCCTCGGCTTCGGTGCCCTTCCGCAGCCTGGCCCTGTTCCTGCGCGACGGCCAGGGGAATCTGTCCCCGGCGATTTACCGAAGCCCGGATCGCGAGCGGCTTGAGTCCGCCGCCCTGCTCCGCGCCGAGGAGCCGGTGGTGGAGGTCGCCTGGCGCAAGCGGGCGACCACCCGCTCCAGCGCGGAGATGCGTCCGAAGCAGCGCCTCTTCCCCGACGAGGCTTCGGCCGTCGCCGTCTTCCTGCAGGGCGAGGGCGTGCTGTACGTGGGCCGGCTGGAGGAGGAGGCGTACTCGGACGAGGCGCTGCACCGTCTCACCGTGCTGGCCGGGCAGGCCAGCCTGGGCCTCCAATCGGCGCGCCGCTTCGAGGATCAGCGCCTGGCCCTGGAGCTGCACGCCGACGCGCACGCCCGCCTGGAGGGCTGGGTGACCCGCTTGCAGGGTCTGCTGGACGGCTTCCGCGACCTCTCCTCCACCCTCGACTCGGACGCCATGCTGGCCGCGCTGGAGCCAATGTCCGCCGCCCTGGTCCCCCACGAGGCGGGGATCGTCCTGGCCGGCGCCCAGGTGGGCCGCGAGGCCTCGCGCGGCTGGGGGACGTGGCCCGTGGACGGCGGCGAAGCCACGCTGGACTTGATGAACGCGGTCGCGGAAAATCGTCGGCCGCTGCTGCTCGACGACGTGCACGCGTCGCGCTTCACGCCGCCCGCGCCGCACCTGACGAGTCTGCTGGCGGTGCCGCTCCTCACGAGGCAGCGGGGGACTCCCCCCGGCTCACAAGCAGGCGGCGTGTTCGGCGTGATCGTGCTGGGATCGTCCACGCCCGCCGCCTTCACGCGCGAGCACCAGGACCTGCTCTTCGTGCTGGCCTGCCAGGCGGCGGTGGCGCTGTCCAACGCGCGGCTCTTCGCGGACGTGCTGCAATCGCGCGGGGACCTGGAAGCCTCCCAGCAGCAGCTCGTGCAGAGCAGCAAGATGGCCGCCGTGGGACAACTGGCGGCCGGCGTGGCGCACGAAATCAACTCGCCGCTGGGCGCGATTATTCTCGCGATAGAAGCGGCCGAGACGCGGCTGGTCGCGGATCCGGAAGCGGCCGGCAAGCGCCTGCAGCGCGCCAGAAAAGCGGCCGAGCGGGCGCGCCACATCATCGAGAAACTGCTGCTCTACTCGCGGGGCGGCGGGGACGAGCGGCGCGCGCTGGACCTCAACGTGGTGGTCGACGAGACGACCGAATTTCTCTCCCACCAGCTCCGCCTGGACGGCATCGACGTGCACCGCGATCTGCTGCCGGTCCCTGAGGTCATGGGGAGTCCCAACGAGCTGCAGCAGGTGCTGGTGAACCTGATCCTGAACGCGAAGGACGCAACCACCAATGGAAATGGCCGCATTCGCGTGTTCACCCGCTCGGAAGGCGGTGAGGCGATGATGGGCGTGCAGGACTGGGGCGAGGGAATTTCCGCGGAAAATCTCCCGCGGATTTTCGAGCCGTTTTTCACCGCCAAGCCGGTCGGCAAGGGCACCGGCCTGGGCCTCTCGGTGAGCCACCAGATCGTGGAACAGCACGGCGGCACGTTTGACGTGGTGTCGAAGGCCGGCGAGGGCAGCACCTTCACGGTGCGCTTGCCGGTGCTTGGAGGTTCGCATGGGAGTTAAAACACATATCCTGGTTCTCGAGGACGATCCGGATCTCCGCGAAGAATTGACCGACCTGCTCACCGAGGAAGGCTATGCGGTGTCGGCCGCCGGGCGCGGCGAAGACGCGGTGCGGCTGGCCGGAGAAATTCCCTTTGATTTAGTCATCGCCGACGTCCGCATGGACGGCATGGACGGGCTCGAGGCGCTCGAGCGGATGCGCGGCCAGGACAGCGCGCGCATGGTCATTACCGGCTACGCCAGCGAGGCGGATTCCATCCGCGCCATCCGGCTGGGCGTCGACGAATATTTGAAAAAGCCGTTTTCCATGCGGGATTTTCTCGATCGCGTGGCGGCCCTGCTGCAGCAGCGGCGCCTGAATCGCGAGCGGCAGGAAGCCGAGCGCGCGGCGCGGCGCCTCACCCGCAGCGCGTTGGAATCCCTGGCCGGAGTATTGGACGGCGCGGACGGGGGGGCGCGGGTGCGGGCCGGGCGGTTGGCTTCCCTGCTCGCCTCGCGCCTGGGACTTGACCGCGAGGCGGCCAGCGAGGTGGGCACCGCGGCGCTGGTGGCGTCCATGGGCGAGGCCGCCCGCATCGCCGACGCGGATCCCCGCCTGCGCGCGGTGGCCGACGCGGTGGAGGAACGCTGGGACGGCGGCGGCCCCGAGGGGCTGGCCGGCGCGGACATCCCGCTCGAAGCGCGGGTCACCGCGGTGGCCGTGGAGGCGGCGGAGCGCCCGCCCCAGGCCGCCGAGTCGCTGGCCCGGGAGTTTCCAGGCCGCTTTGATCCGCGCGTGCTCGAAGCGCTGGGCAGCATCACGTCCGAAGAGCCGGTGGCGGAAGCCGACGCCTCGCGCATCCGCGGATTGTTGTCCCTGGGCGAGGCGCTGCACGGCCGCGGGGACGGCGAGAGCGCACGGCGCGCGTTCCGCCAGGTGGT